>JAFYLU010000032.1 GCA_017550025.1 Bacteroidales bacterium
AGCAGGCCCAAAGAGCCTAGTATCCAAGCGAGCCCCAAAGCACCATAACCGATATTATAGAGAGTTCCCCCTGATGGATTTTCAAATATAAACGCAAGGATTAGAAGACCGAAAAACATCAAGTTGTAGATCAACCAGAACCACCAATATTCACTTCTGGAGGCTTTTCCTTTAAAATCTGATTATTTTTTAATGAAGCAGGTTTTGTAAGATTCAATGATATTCATATCTAACTAATGTTTATATATAAGATATTCACTTTTAAACTTTTATCCTGCAAACTCCATATTTATCAGCTAGAAATTGTACCATCTCCTTATATGAGTCCAGGCACCCCTGATTATCCCCCTTCCCCAACAAATCCAGACAATGATAAATCACATCTCTAATCATAGAATATACAGAAGCAGCATCGAAATCTTGATCTATCGTCTTAACTATAGCAGGAGCAATCTCATAATATTCAGAAATAAGCTGCCTTCCTTCTTCATTTTGAGACATCCAATTATCCCGGAACTGTCTGAGTACATTCAATTCATCACAATCATCAGGCTTTCCGTAATGTTTGCACATCGCCGTAGTCAGGAAACAGAGCGAACCGCTTGAGCCGGAAGAGGTCGAAGTCCCAGATCCGTAATTATGTGTTGAATACCTTGCATTATTAGCATAGCACACGAGCATAATCTGGTCTCCCGGGAAATAAAGCCCTTTATTTGCAAACCTCTGATACACACTATCAGGCATCGTATTTCTTGAGGCAACATAAAAATTGCGCCCACTGCGAGAACTTAACTTATCAACGAACTGATTTAAGCGATCGTCCTTACTATATTCCCAATCTGCACGGATAAAATCATACCATACAGTGGTCTCGCGACCGCGCAACGAAGATTCCCGGATAGTATCATCAGGCATTAAAGCCTCCCATACGCGACACGGGATATTGCATAAATATATACTTTGACCATATTTTGACCATTCTGAGGTCAGACATTCAAATTCACGCAATTGAATATCACATCCTGCAATTGTTACTGTTGGCATATTTCATAAATAATTAACCTTCTTATTACTTTCTTGTGCATCCAAAGGATGGATGCGCAAAAGATTCTTCAGGCGTAAGCGTAATCTGATCTCGAGACGTAAAGCCTTTCAATTCATTGACTTCAATCTCATTGAAATGTTTCATACAATCACTGAATTTAGGAGCAGCCCCAAACTCTCCAAAATATGCCTTTGCATATTCCACTCCGGCCTCAATCGCCTCAACCCTGTCCGCTCCTCCGGGATGTGTCTCACATTCCATTGTATCTGCAAGTGCATTCTCAAACTGGCTTACATCCATTCCGTTAAGTCCGGCCCTGACACCAGCAAAGAAATCACAGCAAAGTTCCTCCTGATGGGAATTAAAACCAGTATCCATTCCCTGCAATACTCTATGCCCCATCTCGTGTGTCACCACCATATCAAGTCCATCCTGTTCAGAAATTCCCATTTCCATAAACTGGTCATAACTGAACACAAGAATATCATCATTTAAAGTATATGGATTCAACGGATAAACGCCTATCGTATCCGATTCAGCCACCCCAAACGGCTCATCAATATGAAAGAAATCACTGGCATCAGTAACAGACTGCATAATCATATCATCCGTCAAAGATGAGCCATAAAGTCCCCTGATATCATTGAACCAGGTGTCGGGAAGTAAATCTTGTATAAAATCTGGAAACATATTTAGTTGATTAAGGTTTTAATATTATTGAGAGTGGAATAATGGAAATCTATCACCTGATACGCGTCCTCATTTCATATGCCCTATCTATTGTTTCCTCATTGATATGTGAAACTTGCTGAGCGACCTGTGGCAGGTAATTATCCACTATTTTATAAAGTATTTTGGCCGGTGAACTTGTATCAGATAGAATAATTATGCTTGACATTATTCTTTTATATCCATCTACAGCATTTCCTCGTCTATGAGAAGTTATAACGTCTTCATTTTTCGACAGAACAGGAATTGGCATCCAAGTCCTTCTCCCATAAATCCATTCTTCCACCTCTGCTTTAAAGATTTGGAACCTTTCATCGTGAAGGTGTTCTATTGTAGGAATGGAATGAACATACGCTTGAAAGATATCATTGAGTTGAAACAGAGATATTCTACGATGAAGTACCAACATGATAGGTATCACACTGGAATCTACTTCATCATAGTAACTAAGCGAAGTTCTACCTGCATACCACTCAAGAAGGGCTTTCATATAGACTGTTACTGCAGTATTAAAAATATCTGTATCTTCATAATCAGCAACAAAATCAAGACAATGACACTGAAGTAATAATTCTTCAAGGAGCATTTCACTGGTTGCGGAATTATTAGAATCATCGTGAAAATCTCGACAAGATCCAATTACAGTATGTATCAAAGACTCACTCTTGCAGTTCCTTTCTACAATGAGAATATCCTCTAATTTCTCTAAGGTGCAAATGACCCTATCGAATACCACATCTTCTGACTTGAGCATTATCTCTATACCTCCCATAATACTTATTACTTAAGGTTGCTTCATCAATTCCTCTATAAAGTTCTTGATCCATAAAAGGTTTAGATCATTACCTATCCATGCACCTGTAACGGCTAAGGCATGATAAGAATGGGGGATTCTACAATCAAACTTAATAATACTCTCTAATCCATCTTGTCTACAACATGGACACTCAAAATGAGCAAAGACCATTTTAAAATCATTCTCACATTTAGGGCAATACAAATGAGCATTATTCCCCACATACATATCGCCTCTACACTTTTGGCAAACCCACTTTTGGGGAGTAACATAATGTCCTAATTCGACACATGTAGGACAGGGAGCAAACAATTGATAGTATTTAACACCGTCCTTGATAAAGCTTTTAAGTTCCATATTCGTTGATATCATATTTCACCTATTCAAAGAAAAGGATATAGCAAATCATCAATATAATGACAATGATAATCCGCACACCGATATTTTTCAGGAATACCTTCCTCCACTCTCTATTATATGCTTTATCATGTTCAGTATGATTGGTCTTCTTATTTGGAACTTCATCCGGAAAATACATTTTGCCCATACACACGTGTAAAACTATGTTTCTATCATTTAGATTTGGAGAAGCATCTTATGAATTCTGCATCAAAACGTCTTTCCAAAGTCTCATATAGAGGGCTGCCAAATAAGTCTCTAAAAAAGTCGTACTTCTTTAGCATTTTTATAGTCTTGTCTTTTTTGCAATAACCACTGCAGAAGTGAGCCTGATTCATCATATAACAGAACAACTGTTCTGTAGTTAGCATGTCTGATATTAGTCTAACATAACGCCGTTTTGCTCTTGGTGACAAGAAGGACTTATCTACCATTTCCACACAATCATATATGTACTTAAAGATCTGCTCTAACTCTGACCGATATTCCAACTCTCTTACAAAGTTCTCCCAGATCTCAGCAGATAAATGACCATTCATATATTGTGTCCTCAATCTACACGAAGTTAACGAATAATAGTCCGTAAAACTTCGATAAATTGAGTGTTCAGTATTAACAACAAATTCACAATCATCAGAACCATCTATGAACATCAACTTTCTTCCTTGTATTAACTCCGTGCTATTTATCCGAGTTCCCGAGAGTTGAACTCGTAGCATATTTGTCATAGCAGTAAACAATGTCTGAAATGACGAAACCATATACGATGCCAATGAAACCAACAAGGCGAAGAATGCTATAATAGCGACAATAATATCAACAAATACTGGGTCCATAATAGTTTAAGTTGAATTTTTGAAATTATTTTATTTGCTCCCAGGCAAACATCAGGCAGCCTACAATAATTCCGACTAATACTAAACATAGGAGAGATTCCCAGAATGAAAAAGAATAATATCCGATCAAAATAGCGCCCGTAATTCCTCCACCTATAGAAACAACCCACTCTACGATATTTTTATCTTTCCAATCTCGCTTCTTTTTCTTTGAATATGTAGGTATCTCATCCGGAAAATACATTTTTCCCATAACTAATACAAACAGAAATCTTTAGGATAAAAAGGAGCGTGAATAAGTAATGGTAATTGATACTTATTCAAAACTTTAGCAGCATATATGCTAGCGAACTTATTAGCCTCCTCCAATATCTCCACTATACTCATTTCCTTATCTATATACTCAAGCAGTCCAAAGGCAAACGGACTATGACCACCGGGAACACCATCCCAGGAATAGTGTCCTAAAGATGTAGAAACATCCATTATAGTATTCGGTCCTCCATTTACAGGATCCGTATCCCAATTACCTTCTTGGATACTTGCACAAGCATCAGATATAAGTATCACATTGTTAAAGCAAGGACTTAATTTTTCGTCCAACAACTCCAATGATATTGGATAAGATGGAGATGCACTTTCATCGGTCGCCATAATGTAATGCCGCCCTTGATTTGTTGCTCCGTGACCAGAGAAATAAAATAGGACATTCTCATAATATGGACCTTTCTCTTTGCAGAGCCTAAGTATAGAATCTACCATTGCATTTTTTGATAAATCTGTTTGCACAATGGTATCAACCCCTATCTTCTGCAATTTCTCAGCAATAGCCCTGACATCACTAACACAATTATCTAATTTCGTACTCGGATAAGAGTAATTATTATTTCCAATCAACAACGCAACTATCTTTTTATTAGAAATCGGCGTTTCAGATAAAGGCACTTCTGTTCTTGTAGGAGCCTCATTCAATAATTCTCCATTCCACCAATATCCATAATGCACGGCAACACCATCCTTATACAATGTGCCGATACCCGACATTGTACCATTCACCCATGAGCCTAAATAAGATCTGCCATCTGGCCAGACACAAGAGGCTCTCACCGAATGCGGCAATCCATTTTCATCTAATGTTCCGATGTATAAACCACCATCGGGGAATGTATATGTTGAGAAATTGCTCATACTTATCGCCGTCAAATATTATCTAGAATGCACATAAACCATTTCAAGGAATTTTCGACAACGCCGACATTGCCTACAGAAATAGCAGATGCAATTTCTTTCCTTGAGGCTATTGTGCGATTATGAAGTCCTTTATCACAACTCATCCTCATATCAGTGATATGAGCATATTTTCCGCATCTGCTGCAATGAATAAATGCCCTCTCATCAATATACAGCCGACCATTGCAGGTTCCTCCATGAGTCCACTGTTCTAATTGAAAATCATTATTATTTGCTGCACATTTAGGACAAGGCATTAACAAATTAAATTTTCTCTGACTCATTTCTCTTTCGCGCTTCAGTCGTCCTTTGCTCAGTACTCTTTATGACAGATACAGCGGACTTAAAGTCATCCTTAGTTATTCTAACATCATTAACATCCTTAGACATTGTTGCCTTTCCATTAACGTCCATTTGGAGTTGTCTCCTTATCGCGGACATCGCAGTTTCTGTATATAAAGCAGAAATGTCCGCTCCAGAAAAGCCTTCAATCAGATTAGCTAAAGACATCAAGAATTCATCGGTTACTGTATCATCGAATACGGTTTTATCCTCCCATTTAACATATTTGCACAATATGTCATATCTGGACTCACAATCAGGTTGAGGTACCTCCAAATCTTTATCGAATCGACCTGGACGACGTAAAGCAGGATCAATTGCATTTAATCGATTAGTCGCTCCAATAACAAAGACACGATGGCTTGATTTAATACCATCCATTAAGGAAAGAAGTTTACCGACTAAAGAAATTTCATGATTCTGGCTATCTTTCTCTCTGATTGATGCGATAGAATCAATCTCATCTATAAAGATCACTGCATTTCTCTTTCTTTCGGCTTCCTCAAATTTCTTCCCCAGATTATATTCTCCGACTCCCTTATACTTTTGCAGTGCATCTGACAAATCAATCTCTATGAATGCTGCTCCAAAAGACTGTGCAACAGCTCGTGCAATCATCGTCTTACCGTTGCCTGGAGGTCCATATAGAAGAACTCCTTTCGGTGGTTTGACACCAAACTTTGCAAAATATTCAGGATAATTCAGCGGAAGCTGTATCATTCGTCTAAGCTCATCAATAACCTTTTTCTGTCCTCCTATTTTCGAGAAGTCAATTACCTGCTGTGGATTCAGTGGTTTGCCTTTAACGATTATCTCTGTCTCTGACGTTATCCTACAAGGCAATGAGTCAGACACCGGCTTGGGGATAACCTCAGTAAAGTCACATACCACAGCATCCTTGACAGATCTGTTGAAGAAGTATTTTTGCTGAGTACAAAAAAGATTGACCTGTTTTCTAAAATCTTTTTCAGCAGCCTCAAATTCAGTCTCAGACCAGGTCTCAACATCATCCTCACGCAATCTAATGGTCACAGATTCAGCTATAGGAACCTCGGAGATATCCATAACTGATATTTCAACTTCAGACCTTTTATTTGTCGTATTGTCTCTTTGAGGCATTAGTTCTTTAGCAAACCAGACATACCCTCTACCTTCAGTCAAATAACGTGATTGGCTAGGCAATTTTGCTAGTTTTGTATACAATACAAAATCCGTTAATTCTAATGGATTATGACATTCTATCTTGATGTAAAATTCTACCATTCCATCACGATATGTCGGATATGCCTCTAAAAGTTCATTCCAGTCATCTTCCAACATCCATGCAGTCAAGCCATGCGGCGACAGATCATAATGATTATGGGCAGCACTATATTTAAGAATTTTGAACTTCATGGATAGTTTATTTACATTGTTTCAGCAATGAAGCAGTCACTCTATTCAACCATTCCAAGCCAGCAAGCCCCGTAACCATACCGGAGATAGATAATGCTTCACCTAAATGTTTAAGGTCATCTAGGTATACACTTTTCTCATGTCCAGCTTTTTTACAATCACAGCAAACATATCCCCATTCTATAATTGGAGCACTATAACCACAATCCAGACAATAATAATATCCGTTATCGCCTATATACATATCTCCATCATCTTTAGTATGTTTCCAATATTCCGGAGTGGTTGGACGTCTTTCCATAAGACAGACAGGACATGCTATATACAACTGATAATACTCGACCCCATTTTTTGTAAAATGTTTTACCTCTGGCATAATTCTATATTATTAAATTATTTGACATCAATATTAATTTCAGAATACTTGATATTATGTGCATCAAGTATCTCTTTTACTTTTTCATACAGTAATGGATAAAGTTGATCCAGATCCTTATGTGATTCCGCTCTTGTTTCATTCTTTGGTTCAGAACACTTGATTTCAGTTACAAAACCTTGAGCCTTCCTTTCATACAATTCATCAATAGCCTCCTCATTAATATTTGAAATCTGCTTTGTTATGTCTGGCAGATACTTATTTACCATCTTATAGAACATTTTTACAGGTGCGCTCGTATCAAACGATGTTGTTAAAGCGGCTATGATTCTTTTATAACCATCCAATGCCGTTCCGCGAACATGAGGCGTGACATAACTTTCATTATCTGTCTGAATCGGAGGGTTATTTGCAGACACATCAGCATAATGCTTTCCTAACAGCCATGCCTCAACACCTTCCTTTACCATTATATACTTCTCTTCTTGAGTTCGTTCAACAGATGGAATCGTGTAAACATATTTTTGAAATATCTCCGATACGTTGTTTGATTCATAGGTAATAGCCACCATAATAGGGATTACACTTGCATCTACTTCATCATAATAATCAAGCAAATGTCTACCAGCATACCACTCAAGAAGATCTTTCATAAAAGACTCGACGGCAATTCTGAAAACCTCACTATCATCATAATGAGCCGCCATGTACAACGTATTGCATTGCAACGCCAATTCCATGAAATAACTATCACGAGTAGGGACGTTTTTCACATCATCATGATAATCACGATCAGTTCCAACTGCTGTAAGTTTCAGTTCGAAAGCACTCCTTTGTCTTTCAGAATTAAGGAATCTCTCTAGTCTCTCCAAGGCAATAATTGTCCTATGGAAATTGTTATCCTCAGACTGGAGCTGCGCCTGAACGTCTCCAATCTGATCCTTTTTGTTTTTATTCCAAAACATAATGTTTATAAATTAGGGTTGTTTCATCAGTTCCTCAATAAATTTGTTTAACCAAGCCAGTCCAGCCACGCTTGATAGTGTCACCGCCATTGATAGAGAGGTTGAGATATTGGGCTGAGAAGTAAATTCAACCGTATTACACAACACTCCTGATGAACAGCATGGACATATATAATGAGCATAAATAGCTTTAAAGTCTTTTTCGCACTTAGAACAATACATATGTGCATTATCACCGACATAAATATCACCACCACATTCTCCACAAACCCAAAAACTAGGGTCACAAGGACTACCATTTTTCATACATTCAGGGCAACTGACATATAGTTGATAATATATAACTCCTTCCTTGATAAAGTTTTTGATTTCCATATACTTTACATCTTATATATTTCTCATTGCAGAAAGACAACGCCCAAACCATTCTAATCCTGCTTTAGATACAACGCTTCCGACAATGGCTGTATTAATATCTTGTATACTATTTGTGCAATTCAAAACTTTAAAAGCATCACCATTCTCTTTTGATTCTTGCTTCCAATAATTGGCGTGCTTGATTTCTCCACACTTCCCACATACCATTTCGGCATTATCACCCACATAAAGATGTCCATTACATTCATTATCTCCGTGGATATATTTATCCAGTTTATGATACACCACCCCATCCTTCTCAAAAACTTCCTGATCCGGTGGGATTACAAAATGCGGTTCTTCTCTGGCCGGAGCAACAGGTAGATCCAGTTTCGAAGGAGCAGGCTGATCATAGGAGAAGATCGGCTTGTCAGGTTTCGGCTCTTCATACTGTTCAAACGAGAATTCCGGAATCTTCTGGTCCTCTGTCATTGGCGTGAAATCGACATCACCAGCATCAAGACCTTTTCTAAGCACATTCAGACTCGCAAGGAGGCCTCGCAATGTCTTGTTTTCTTCATCAAGCTTGAGCATACGAGCCTGAACCTTCTGCTCTCCCATCTGCTTGTCTGCCTTGATCTGATTAATGAGTTTCTCTACCGACTGCAGTTCCTTATCAATCGAAGAACCGATTGAGACTGTTCCTTCTGAAAGTTTAGCCCTTAAAAGCGCCACAGCATTTGTCACTGACTGACCTCTTTCTGAACGAATCTGGGCAACAACCTGTTCTGATGTCTTGATACGTATATTCTCTTCTATCTTCTCAATGCCTCGCTTCAATCCGGTAAAACCAGCCACAAGTACTCCGAGAATAGTTATAGGATTAGTGATTCCGAAAATAAGTCCAAGGACAAATCCTACTGCAATCTGAGTTGCCAAGGTCTTAATGAAATCGGCAGAGAATCCTAATGCACCGCCTGCTACAGCACCTCCAAAGCCAGCACCGAAGAAACCTGTAACCAAAGCAATAGCCCTCTCGGTCATACTTGTGGTCACAAAATCATCCGCTCCTGCAACTCTTAACTTTATCTTCTCAATATCAATAAATATCTGTGCAAGAGCAGCCTGATATTTATCTGCCATCTCATTTAACTGCATCTGCAGGAATGGCTCAAACTTTTCGGCTTGCCACCTTTTCTGCGATGTTTCAATACGATTCTGAAGTTTTTCAATCAGCTCCTTACTGAAACTATTGATACTTTCCTTGACCTTGAAAGGATTCCACTTCACGCGATTGATCTCACTGATTTCGATTTCATTGACAATCCTTGGGATATCAGAAATAAGTTCATCGTATCTATTTTCGAGTATTCTACCTGTGTCTACACAAATCTTTGAAATGTGATTCTCAAGAGATGTAATCCAGATATCTTTCTCCTTTTTCAGTCTCTCAAGATTCGGTAACTCTTTCTGTAAACGCTTGTCTATTTCCTGGATAGAAGTTCCCAGCATCTTCTTCTCTGTCGGAATTACTGTGGCAATTGCACGTTCCAATGCGACTTCCAGTTGACCAAGTGGCTGAAGCAATTTTATTGTTCCTCGCTTATTGGCAAGAAAATCATCAAGAGCCTCTTCAAATTCCGGCATTCCGGATTGGTTGAGCTTAACAGAATCTCCTTCATACTTACCATCCTTTGCTGCTTCTGCATTTATGAAGTATATTCCTTTTTCTCCTAATCTCGTCTTGTCACTCAGTCGCTTCGTTATATATCGTTTTACTTCTTCACGATCTCGCTCTTTTGTAAGATTGATCTTATTGCCCACAAACATCGTATATTCGTGTCCACCCCCCAGAATATATGCATCAATGGCTTCCATGTCAATTATTCCGCAAGGCGACTGACAGTCCATTACGAAAATTATGGCATCTGCATTAGACAGATAACTCATCGTTACCTTTGTCCTTGTTTCATTTTCATTAAGTCCCGGGGTATCTATGATTTCTACCCCTTTCTCACAAATCGGCAGATCCCAATAAATCTCCGCTTTCGCAAACGGGGTCTGAGCAATTCCCATCTTTTGATCAGGATCTTCCGTCTCATCATCAATTACAACATATTTATTAAGGCACTCCACCGGAATCGGCATAGAAGGAATCTGCATACCTTTGTATTTCTCCATATGTAACTTGACATCATATGCCAATTTCGGTAATGGGGAAGGTACAGGATGCTTGAAGTGGATTATAGCATGCTTCTCTTTTGAGTATTTAATTTCATTGATTACTGCCGTACAAGGGGTCGCTTTTGCAGGGAGCAAGTCACCACCGCCAAGCAAAGCATTGATGAATGTACTCTTGCCGACCTTGAACTGGCCCATGATCACCACCTTGAACGAGTCTTCGCTCAATTTTTTATACAGGTTCTCACAAACAGAAAGTTCTGACGACATCTTAAGGTCATTAAACACGCCTGCCGCCTGCTTGATATCCTCAAGCAACTGATTCTTTTTATTGTTATATAAATCTATCTGGCTCATTATCTTATACCCTCAATCTGATTTATAATATCATTTATCTTTTCTATTTCCTTATCCTCAGCACATTCGAACTCATCCTGACCATAGGTCTCAGCCCAAATCTTCTCTTTTTCACCTACGGCATTGGATAGTTCTTCGTATAATCCTTGGATTCTTGAAGGGATCATATCGGCCATCTTTCCTATGGTCTCATCTACCACATTGGCGACAAGACCCTTTAAAGTCTCACGTTGGCCATCGATAACTTTATTGACATATCTGTCGCCGATTATTCCACAAGCAGCACTTACCATTGCTCCGACAGGTCCTATAGCATACCATATCATAGTTGCCAATGTTGCGCTTCCAGCCATAGTTATGTATCTTGCAGTACGTAAGTTCTTGAACGTATGAGACTCTGAATCCAACTTAAAATCCAGATGATAATTCACAGGACTCTTATCTTCCATTGTTACAGATTGCCTGAAGCGGTTTTGCATCTCACGATTAAGCCAATTCAAGTCTCTCATAACACGAGATTGAACATTTGCATCCAAAGCATTTGACAAAGCCTCAATCTCATTTTTCAGCATTATTGGAAGCATCTTCTCCCACCATTCCTTCGGATTCGGAGTGGAAATGATCGAAGCATTCAGTTTATCAACAATCTTGGCCTTAGACTTATTCAACTGCAGCAGAATAGTTTCCACACACTCGCTTTCCAGCTTTTCGTATGCGACACGTATCTCTGACCATCCCAAACGGATCAATTGCTTTTTGGAAATCTTAGCACAATGATCCGCATATTTCAAATCTCTTTCGGCTACCAGCTTTAACTTCTTGTCATTAACTTCTGAAATGAGATTATCTGTAGTTTTCTCTATTATTCTTTCTGCAATCTGAACACGCTGGTCTAATGTATTTCCACTGGATAAAGATTTTTCAATGACTGCCTTAAGAACTAGTGCTCCGTATTTATCTGAAATATCATCGGGAACTTCCATTAATTCTTCATCAGAATAATACACAACCGGTAGATTTGGCTGCTTCGCAGTAACATATCTGACAACCTCAGGCAATTCTTTAGGTTTTACATTGTTCAGATGAGTAACACATAAAACTATGTATTTATGGCCTCGTTCCATCAGTTCACCTAATACACGGACATCATCAAGACTCCACAATGCAGTTGCCTTCAAACACAAAACCACTACGTCTGACATCATATATCCCATCTCAGGACATTTTTGGTCAATATCAAAACCTGTCCTTATTTCATATGCCAATCCCGATGATTCAGGCTTCACCTCATATAAACTTCCCGGCTTGAATATGCTTGTAGGCAATACATCTGAATCCAGCATAGAATTGACCAAAGAACATTTTCCCGATGCCTTTGCTCCTATGACACTGACTATGGGTGATTTATGTTCTAAAAACAGATCCAAGTCATCCAGCATTACGAGGTCTGTTTTCAAACAATGCTGCTCGGACAATATCCGGAGCGAGTGTATCTTATCTTTTACCTGCTGATATCTCATAACTCAAAGTTGTCATCACTGTTAAACATAGCCTCATGCTCATCTATATATAATGTAGAATCTTCAGTATCATTATTCGCAATCTCAAAACCATTCGCATCAGGTTCAGATGTATCGTTCCATTCACCATCTAACAAATGCCCGTCAACTTCAGGTAAATCAAAATCATCAAATCCATAAGCAGAATATTCCGGATTCAAATCGACGACTGCCTCATTTACCCAATCCTGGCCTGTATATCCTACTTCATCAACAAGTTCCTGCATATCTATATCTGACTTCAAGCAAGTCTCCACATACCCGACTTCTTCAGCAGTCAGATTGCCCTCAAGATATGCTCCAAGCATTTCTTCCGATATTGGCAACGGCTCCAAATGTTTCAGCATATTCCCTCCTTTTTGAGCGTCATGACAAACTGCTCTTTAGCCAGTTTATGTTTATTGTAATAGTTGTCCATCGACATTCCCAGCAGCTGGGCCGTTTCTTCATTGCTCTTTTCTTCCAGATAACGGTATCTGATAAGAGTCCTGTATCTCATATTAGGCATCTGGGCCAAGACTATCTCGATATCGCTATGATTGATTGAACTTATATTTAAAGTGGAAGTTTCATGGATATTTCTATCAGTTGGCTCTGAATCTGCGAGTTCAATTCTTTTATGGAAAAGCTGCCTGCAATAATTCTCTGCAACGATCTTAAGCCATAGGACAAAATGACAACGGAATCCGAATGATTCCAAAGGACTTTTTCCTGTTTGAGGATTTGGAGTCATTATATATACATAAATTGTATTAATGAACTCGACGCACGAACTACAATCAGTATAGTATTTATTCCATACTGATTTAAACAAAGGATAATATTCAATATAAAGATATTGCTTTGTTATAGCCACATCCCTGGATAAGATTCCTTGCACTATTTCCTGATCGCTGGTCATTTAGTTTAGGTCGTGCGTTTCTGCGACAGTCTCCCGGAATCACAGATGCACAAAAAAAGACGTGGGAGTCTTACTCTGCCTATCCCCAATGCAGGCCTTGGCGAAGCCTATCAGAAGGATAAGCAACGCAGCTAGCCCACGTCAGGGATGATATGCAGTATCTCCACGCCAAAGGCGTAGTGACTGAATCGTCACCACCGATATGGACGTTCCCGTTGCCGTATCTTCTTCTGATTAGTTCAAACCGCCAAGTTTGCATTGAGAAGATAAACGTCAAGTAACGTCTTCGTATGTCAAGCCCACCCAACCCATATCGGGCTAGCCAAGCTTTGCAAATATAAGATTAATTTTACAAAAACGATTAAAACTGCATGAAAAACACATCACCCCGAAAGTTTCAGGCTTTCGGGGTGACGGAAAGATTACCTATAAATTATTATAAGGATTCAATCAGCTTCGTGAACAAGGCAGTCATCTTGTCCGCAGCGGCATTGGCTGCCTCCACGACATCGTCTCCGTCGTTCACATAATCGTCTGCATAGTCGTCGTGGGCCTCGTTGGTAATGACGGAAATACCAAAGACAGGAATATCGGAATGACGCGCAACAATCACTTCAGGGATTGTAGACATTCCCACCGCATCAGCTCCGATCAGACGGTAATATTTATATTCCGCAGGAGTCTCGTAAGTCGGGCCGGTACTTGCGAAATACACACCGCTCTTGAGCTCGAAGCCAAGGCCGGCCGCGATCTCGAAAGCTCTCATCCTCAAACCTTTGTCATACGGACGTGTCATATCAGGGAATCGTGGTCCGAACTCATTCATGTTAGGACCGATCAGAGGATTCGGAAGATGGCTGATATGATCAGTGATGACCATGAGGTCACCTACCTTAAAATCGAAATTGACGCCTCCTGCAGCATTCGACACGAAGAGATACTGTATGCCGAGGACTTTCATGACCCTGATAGGCAGGGTGACAAGCTCCATCGGATAGCCTTCATAGAAATGGAACCTTCCCTGCATTGCAACGACAAATTTGCCTCCCAGCTCACCAGCTATGAAATTGCCCTTATGACCGACTGCTGTGGACATAGGGAATCCCGGTATTTCCTTATATGGTATGACTGTCGGATTCTCAATCTTATCGGCAAGCTTTCCGAGGCCACTGCCGAGGACAATGCCTGCAAACGGCTTTCTGCCGTCAAGTCTGGCCGCGATATATTCTGCGGCAGTCATGATCTTTTCTACTCTTGGATCCATAGAAACTGTTTTTCTAATTGATTTTATTCAACAACTGTCGCGCCGAGGCGATTATTTCCTCCTCGCCAGGCACAACCCTGTTCCTCATGATGAACTTTCCGTTACATATCACAGAGTCGATGCAGTCTGAATGTGCGGAGTATACAAGGTTAGCCTCGAACGAGCCTGGAGAAAGGAAGTTGTAGCTGCGGGTGTCCACGATAAGGATATCAGCCAGCGCCCCCTCGCGAATGCGTCCTATGTCGAGCCCGAGAGCCTTGCCGGCATTTGCTGTAGCCATGGCCATGAGTTCGTCAAGAGGCATTGCCGAAGGATCGTTCCTCCATGCCTTCTGGATCATGGCTGATGTCTTCATCGTCTCGAGCATGTCGAGATTGTTCGAGGATGCGCATCCGTCCGTTCCGAGACATATGTTGGCTCCGGCATCACGCAGTTCATTATAAAGGAATCTGTAGCCCGAAGCGAGCTTTAGGTTCGAATTCACATTATGCACGCATGTGACCCCTCTCTCACCGAGGATACGCACATCGTTTTCCGTCAGCCACAGCGTATGCGCCGCAATGACATCAGGTCCGAGGACGCCGAGGCTGTCGAGATATTCCACAGGGGTCATGCCGCCGTGTGCAGCCTTGCAGTCCTCAATCTCCTTCCGGGTTTCTGAAACATGGATATGTATCTTAAGACCCTTGGAACGGGCGAAATCCACTGCCCAGAGCATCATTTCCTCACGGACAGAATATATGGCATGCACAGCGATTGCAAAGACCGTCTGGTCGTTCCACTTCATCGCCTCCTCATACATCTGCATGCACTGAAACTTCTGTCTTTCCGATTCGGCGGGATCGTTTCTGTCTAAAACGACATAGGCGAGTACCGGACGGAGTCCGAGCTCTACCGCAGCCTTATGCGCCATTGGCATATGCCAGTAATGATCGTTGAAGGTAGTCGTTCCGGTCTTGATCATCTCCAGACAGGCAACCTTCGTCGCATGGTAGACATATTCGTCATCGATCTTCGACTCGATCATCCATATGCGGTCCAGCCACTCATGGAATGAGATGTCCTCTCCCACTCCCCTCATCATCGCCATACCGGCATGTGTATGCATATTCACAAATCCGGGGACAGCCGCCATTCCTGTGCAGTCTACGGTCTCCACATCATCATCTGCACACACAACATGCTCATTATCAGCCGGTACTATGGAAGCAACAGTTTCTCCATCAATAAGGATATCCGACACAATTCCCTCTGACACAATATTTTTCAACAGAATCCTTCCCATAATTCATAAATATTTAATTTTCAAAGTTAGAAAATTTTCTATTAAAACCGCGCCATAAAAAGTATTTTAATGAAAACGAAAACTATATTTGACAATTCGATAAAAAAGCCATATATTTACTTCGTTTTTGAAGTCAAAAACCGAAAAACACGAAATAAGTAAAAGACAAAGGCTTGAACTTAATATCAAAAACAATCTAAAAACTATATCGTAATGGCATTCAAAGGAGCTATCGAAGTCGATTCACAGAAATGCAAGGGATGCGGAGTATGTGTCGAAAATTGCCCGACGAAGAGCATCGAGCTCTCAAAGTTGGTCAACAACAAGGGTTATCATTATGCCGAAATGGTAGGAGAAGCATGCATCGGTTGTTCAAACTGCGCTATCGTATGTCCTGATTCGGTGATTACTGTTTACAGAGTTAAAATCTAATTGATATGGCAGAGAAAATTCTGATGAAAGGAAACGAGGCGATTGCCATATCGGCAATACGCAACGGTGCGGACGGATATTTCGGATATCCTATCACTCCGCAGTCTGAAGTAATGGAGACACTCATGAAGGAAAGACCTTGGCTCACAACAGGCATGGTCGTTCTCCAGGCGGAAAGTGAGACATCTTCAATCAACATGGTATATGGCGGCGCATGCTGCGGAAAGAAGGTGATGACATCATCAAGTTCTCCGGGAATCAGCCTCATGTGCGAAGGACTCAGCTACCTCGCTGGTGCTGAACTTCCTTGCGTGATCGTCAACTGCCAGCGCGGAGGCCCTGGTCTTGGAACCATCCAGCCAAGCCAGAGCGACTACAACCAGAGCGTAAAGGGCGGCGGACACGGAGACTATAACGCCATCGTGCTTGCACCTGCATCAGCACAGGACATGTACGACTTCGTAGACACAGGATTCGACCTTGCATTCAAGTACCGTACTCCTGTCATCATCCTTGCTGACGGAATCGTAGGCCAGATGATGGAGAAGGTGGAGCTCCGTCCTGAAAAGCCACGCATGACAGACGAAGAGCTCAAGGCTATCGCTCCATGGGCTACAACTGGAAAGACTGCTGACAGAGACTACAACTTCATCACTTCCCTCGCCCTCGAGTCTGACGTTCAGGAAAGATTCAACCAGAAGCTTGCCGCGAAGTACGAGGTGATCAAGGAGAATGAAGTAAGATATGAGGAATACATGACTGAGGATGCCGAATATCTCTTCGTGGCATTCGGCTGCTCTGCGAGAATCTGCGAGGCAGTTGTTGACCAGCTCCGCGAAGAAGGAATCAAGGCAGGTCTTCTCCGTCCTGTGACACTCTTCCCGTTCCCTACAAAGAAACTTCAGGAAATGTCAGGACAGGTAAAGAGCATGATGAGCATCGAGCTCAACCTCGGACAGATGGTTGACGATGTAAGACTTGCTGTCAACGGAGCTTGCCCGGTAGGTTTCTACGGAAGACAGGGCGGTAACATCTACACTCCAGACGAGATCGTAGACGCGTTCAAGAAGTTCAACAATCTGAAATAAGGAAACACAATGAATATAGAAGATATCAAGAAACCCGAGAACATCGTCTACAAGAAGACCCCTGTTCTTACAGATACAGTGATGCACTACTGCCCGGGCTGTTCTCATGGTACTGTCCACAAGCTCGTTGCTGAAGTCATCGAGGAGATGGGCATCCAGGACAAGACAATCGCCGTGAGCCCTGTAGGTTGTTCCGTATTCGCATACAACTACCTGAACATCGACTGGCAGCAGGCTGCCCACGGACGTGCTCCGGCACTTGCTACAGCTACAAAGCGACTCAACCCTGACAAATATGTATTCACATACCAGGGTGACGGTGACCTTGCTTCAATCGGAACAGCAGAGATCATCCATGCATGCAGCCGCGGAGAAAACATCGTAGTTATCTTCATCAACAACGGTATCTATGGTATGACCGGTGGCCAGATGGCTCCTACAACCCTCCTCGGAATGAAGACAGCCACTACTCCGTACGGCCGTGATGCGAAACTCAACGGATTCCCTCTCGTGCTTGCACCTATGATCGCACAGCTCGACGGTACAGCTTTCATCACCAGACAGTCTGTCCATACCGCAGTTGCAGCCCGCAAGGCAAAGGCAGCCATCAGAAAGGCATTCGAATACAGCCAGAAAGGCATCGGACTCTCATTCGTAGAGATCGTGGCAACATGTAATTCAGGCTGGAAGATGAGCCCTGTAGCGGCAAACAAGTGGATGGTGGAGAACATGTTCCCTAAGTATCCGCTCGGAGACATCAAAGACGTCCTCAAGGCCGAGTAAGAAACGATTGTAAAAAAATCACACTGAAATTATGAAAGAAGAAATCATCATAGCAGGTTTCGGAGGACAGGGTGTCCTCTCGATGGGTAAGATCCTCGCATACTGCGCTATCATGCAGGACATGGAGGTCACTTGGATGCCTTCGTATGGTCCTGAAATGCGCGGCGGTACAGCGAACGTCTGCGTCATCATCAGTGACAAGAAGATCAGCTCTCCTATCGTAACAAAATACGACACAGCGATCATTCTCAACCAGCAGTCTCTCGACAAGTTCGAAAGCGCTGTGAAGCCGGGCGGACTCCTCGTATACGATCCAAACGGTATCATCAACCCGCCAACAAGAACTGACATCCAGATCTGCAAGATCGACGCTATCAACGTAGCAGGTCAGGTAGGAAATGCAAAGGTCTACAATATGGCTGTAATGGGTGCGTTCCTCAAGATGAAACCGCTCATCAAGCCTGAAAACATAGACAAGGGTCTTGCAAAGTGCATCCCTGCACGCTACGCAGACCTTATCTCACTCAACAAGGCCGCAATTGAGGAAGGTCAGAAGGCCGTTGAGATAGTCCGCTAAGGATTGATTCCACACAATACAAACTGCTTTGATTTTCTTATTTTATTTTGAGAAATCAAAGCAGTTTATTATTTTTGCAGACGGTTGAATTTTGTAGCAATGCTGGAAACTGTAAAAGGAAAGATAGGGCAGCTGATTGCCTTGTACGAATCGGAAAAGATGGAGCGCATGAAGCTTCAGGCCGAGCTGGAACAGTCCAGAAACCAGAATGAGACCTACAGGAAGCAGATAATTGAGTTAGAGAGACAACTCGATAACCTGAAACTTACAGAAGCGTTCAAGGCAGGAAGCACGGATACGGCTTCAGCCAAGAAAAAGATAGACAGCCTGATAAAGGAGATTGACAGATGCATATCACTTATGGAGGGTTAATATGGCACAGAACATCAAGATACATATTGCTGACCGTCCATACTCGCTCAAGGTGACATCAGAGGAGCAGGAGGCCTTGATAAGAAAGGCGGCGGAGGAGGTGAACAAGAAGATACTTGCATACCAGAGTCGACTCCAGGGAAAAGGAATAGTAGAGTTGCTGTCGTTCGCGGCACTTAACTTGTGCATGTCGAACATAACCCTTCAGGAACAGCTTAAGACAGCTGCTGAAGACGAGAAGAACCTTGTGAAAGAATTGGAAGGTTATCTTGATAATATTGATAAAAACAGCCGTTAGTTACATTTTTTGCTGAAATCAACACTAATAATGTAACCGGGAACACTCGGATGGCGATGACGGACCTATGTGACCCTCAGGGGGATTCCGCTTATGCGGGACGGAGGATTTCAGAACCTGTATCCGGAGCCCAAATCTTATTTATTAAGATTTTCTGACAAACTTGCTAACGGCTTATTCTTAATAACTTGACCAGTCAGCTTCCACGGCCGGCTGGCCATTTTTGTGTTTGAAAACCAATAAAAACTAAAACCATTTTACATAATTATGAGTATCGTATTTTACATCCTGTCGTTTGTCCTGGGCGCTGTTCTCGCCTTGGGCACCTACATATTTGTCCGTAAGATACTTCTTAAGGGACAGAAGGAGGAGATAATCAAGAAAGCCGAGCTTGAGGCCGAGAGCATAAAGAAGGAGAAGATCTTCCAGGCAAAGGAGAAGTTCCTTCAACTTAAGAGTGAGCACGAGCAGTATATCAATGAAAAGAACAAGCAGATCAGCGAGACTGAAAGCAGGCTCAAACAGAAGGAAAACTCTCTGAACCAGCAGAATTCCGAGCTTGGACGCAAGAACAAGGAGGCTGACGCTATCAGACAGAACCTGAAGGCACAGGTAGAGATTGCCACAAAGAAGAGCGAAGAATATGAGCAGCTCAAGCAGGAGGCTCTCAAGCAGATCGAGGATATTGCAGGGCTTACAGCTGTCGAAGCCAAGAACCAGCTCATGGAAAGCATGAAGGCCGAGGCCAAGACACAGGCACAGTCATACATCAACGATGTGATGGACGAGGCAAGACTGACTGCAAGCAAGGAGGCCAAGAGAATAGTGATCAACACTATACAGAGGACAGCATCGGAGACGGCGATTGAAAATGCCGTGACTGTATTCCATATCGAAAGCGACGAGATAAAGGGTAGGATCATCGGCCGTGAAGGACGAAACATCCGCGCCCTCGAAGCCGCTACCGGAGTAGAGATCGTGGTTGACGACACACCAGAGGCAATTCTCCTTTCAGCATTCGACCCAGTGAGAAGAGAGGTTGCACGACTTGCCCTTCACCAGCTGGTAATCGACGGCCGCATCCATCCGGCCCGTATCGAGGAAGTGGTTGCAAAGGTACAGAAGCAGCTCGAGGACGAAATCATGGAAACAGGTAAGAGAACATGTATCGACCTCGGAATCCATGGAATGCACATCGAGCTCGTGAAGCTTATCGGACGAATGAAATATCGTTCTTCATACGGACAGAACCTCCTCCAGCATGCCCGCGAGGTTGCCAACATATGTGCTACCATGGCATCTGAACTCGGACTCAATCCAAAGATTGCGAAGAGAGCCGGACTTCTCCACGATATCGGAAAGGTATCAGACGAGGATCCAGAACTTCCACATGCAATCCTCGGTATGAAGCTCGCCGAGAAATATAAGGAGAAGCCAGAAGTATGCAACGCTATCGGTTCACACCACGAAGAAGTCGAAATGACATCAATCATCTCTCCTCTCGTACTGGTGGGTGACGCGATTTCAGGCGCAAGACCTGGTGCACGCCGCGAGGTTATCGAGTCATATATCAAGAGGCTCAAGGACATGGAGGATATAGCCAAGTCTTACAACGGAGTGACAAAGACTTATGCAATCCAGGCAGGACGCGAGCTCCGCGTGATCGTAGGTGCAGACCAGGTGACAGATCAGGATGCAGAGGCACTTTCAACAGAGATTGCAAGAAAGATTCAGGAAGAAATGGTATATCCGGGACAGGTAAAGATCACCGTTATCCGTGAGACCAGATCTGTAGCATTTGCAAAATAACCACCTAAATATCTAAAGATGAAAAGATTTCTGACAATATTGACAACATTGTTCATCAGTGTTGCATCATTTGCCCAGGGCCAGCTTGTGACATGGTCATCCCACGTGGAGAAGGCAGAAGGCGATATCTGCAAAGTGATCTTCACGGGCAAGATCGCTGACGGATACCACACATATACGCTTACGGATGAGTTCTCGGCAACCGAGATCATGGATGCCGCAGTAGAAGGTGGCGAGCTTGTAGGCGGACCTTATGAAATCAGCGTTCCGACAGAGGAAACTGACGAATTCGGAGATCCTGCGAAGCATTACTATAATGAAATTGTTATTGCGCAGGACATCAAGGTTAACGGCGAAAACACAAGATACACCGGTACTATCTTTACAAACTCATGCACAGGCGGAGCCTGCAAGGCAGAATATTATGACTTCGATGTAAAGGTCGGCGGCAATGCAGTTGTAGCTGCGGCAACTGAAGTTTCAGAGCCGGAGCCTGTCCAGAAGACCGCATTCCCATGGGGACTTATCCTTCAGGCTATTCTCTGGGGATTTGCGATGCTTCTTACCCCTTGCGTGTTCCCGATGGTTCCGATGACAGTGTCGTTCTTCCTCAAAGGCTCGGGATCAGTGGCACAGGGACGTTTCAAGGCTGGAATGTATGGCTTGTTCATCGTCCTTCTCTACACACTCCCTATTGCGCTTCTTATTGTGATCACAAGAATCATCGGAGGAGAATCAGTTACAGCTGACATCTTCAACTGGATCGCTACACACTGGCTTCCAAACATCCTCTTCTTCATCATCTTCATGGTGTTTGCAGCTTCATTCTTCGGAGCGTTCGAAATTACCCTCCCGCAGTCTCTCGTCAACAAGAGCGACAAGGGTTCTGACAAGAAGGGACTCGCAGGAGTATTCTTCATGGCCCTCACACTCGTACTTGTGTCATTCTCATGCACAGGTCCTATCGTAGGTAATGTCCTTATCCAGGCCACATCAAGCAACGGAGCATGGTGGATTCCTATCGTTACAATGTTTGCATTCTCACTCGCATTTGCCCTTCCTTTCACACTCCTCGCATTCTTCCCTTCACTCCTGAAGGATCTTAAGAAGAGCGGTGGCGGATGGCTCAATACTGTGAAGGTAGTAATGGGATTCATCGAGGTTGCACTCGGATTCAAGTTCCTCAGTATGGCAGACCAGACTTACCACTGGGGTATCCTCGACAGAGAGGTTTACCTTGCAATCTGGATCGTGGTCTTCGCACTCCTCGGATTCTACCTCCTCGGCAAGCTCAAATTTGCTCACGATGACGATGTACCGCATGTTTCAGTACCAAGATTGAGCCTTGCAATCGTAGTGTTCTCATTCGTAGTATACATGATTCCTGGTATGTGGGGAGCACCGCTTGACATCCTTTCAGGCTACCTTCCGCCAATGTCAAGTCATGACTTCGTCCTTACTCCGGGCAGCACATCTCATGTAGTTGTAACAGACGCACAGTCACAGACAGGTGAAAAGAAATACGACTTCCTGCATCTTCCACATAACCTCGAAGGCTACTTCGACCTTGAGGATGCATTGGCAGTGGCAAAAGAAGCCGGCAAGCCTGTTTTCGTGGATGTAACCGGCCATGCATGCGTAAACTGCCGCGAGATGGAGCAGAGAGTATGGAGCGATCCTGCAGCTCTTGAAATCCTTCGCAATGACTTCGTGATATGCGCTCTTTATGTTGACGACAAGCACAAGCTTCCTGAAGAAGACTGGGTGACCGACGCAGAGACAGGTAAGGTATACAAGGATCTCGGCCGCGCTAACTCATATATCGCGAGAGAGAAATTCAATGTGAATGCTCAGCCTAACTATGTGCTCCTCTCCCCTGACGGCGAGATACTTGTTCCGACTCACAGCTACGACCTCTCTGTAGAGAACTTCATCAAGTTCCTCAAGAGCGGACTCGAAGCTAACGCAAAGTAAGAAACAAGCACTCAATAACTTGAAAAGGCTGTCACGATAACGTGGCAGCCTTTTTTTTGTGGCGATGATCAATCCGCCGTAATCCTACTAATGCAGACAAAAAAAGCCGGCTGAAATAGCCGGCCTGATATAAGATTTTGTCCTAGAACTTAAAGCTGTCCTTAAGGGCTGTTGTCTTGTTGAAGACGAAGTGCTCAGGAGTGCTGTCGTAGTCCTTGAAGAAGTATCCTACGCGCTCGAACTGAACTGCAATGCCTGAATTGTCCTCGATAAGTGCTGGTTCTGCATAACCCTTTGCAAGAACGAGGGATTCTGGGTTGAGATAGTTCTTGTAGTCTTCTCCCTCCGGAATCTGACCCATCTGCGCCTCTGTGAAGAGCTTGTCGTACAGGCGGAGCTCAACTTCCTTGGCATGCTCTACAGACACCCAGTGGATTGTGCCTTTTACAGAACGCCACTCGCCACCTGGTCGTGATGTAGGGTCATATGTACACTTGATCTCGACGATGTTGCCTTCAGCGTCCTTTACGACCTCCTGACACTTGACGATGTAAGTGTACTTGAGACGTACCTCTCCGTCCGGCTTAAGACGGAAATACTTCTTTGGCGGCTCTTCCATGAAGTCGTTTCTTTCGATGTAAAGCTCACCTGTGAAAGGAACCTTGCGTGACGGTCCTTCAGGATCTGCAGGATTGAGAGGTGCATCGAACCACTCTACCTTGCCTGGCTCCCAGTTGGTGATAGTAAGCTTGACAGGGTCCTGAACCACCATGTAGCGGTTTGAACGCTCGTTGAGGTCCTGACGTACACACCACTCCATGAGCTGGAGGTCGATGAGCTGCTCGCGCTTTGCAACACCAACCTTCTCTGCAAACATACGCATTGACTCCGGTGTATATCCACGACGGCGGATACCGCAGATTGTAGGCATACGAGGGTCATCCCATCCGCTTACGAAGTTGTTCTTTACGAGCTCGAGGAGCTTACGCTTTGACATCACTGTATATGTGAGGTTGAGTCTTGCGAACTCATACTGATGTGACGGGAAGATACCGAGCTTCTCAATGAACCAGTCGTAGAGAGGACGGTGAACATCGAACTCAAGTGTGCAGATAGAGTGGGTGATGTTCTCGATACTGTCTGACTGTCCGTGAGCATAGTCATACATCGGATAGATGCACCACTTGTCACCTGTACGGTGGTGATGAGCATGGATGATACGGTAAAGGAGAGGGTCGCGGAAAAGCATGTTAGGATGAGCCATGTCAATCTTCGCACGGAGCACCTTCTCGCCTTCTGCGTATTTTCCGGCCTTCATTTCTCGGAAAAGCTGGAGATTTTCCTCTACGCTACGGTTACGGTAAGGGCTCTCTGTTCCCGGCACCTGCACAGTACCACGGCCGGCACGGATTTCCTCCTGTGTCTGGTCATCAACATAAGCGAGACCCTTCCTGATGAGTTCCTCTGCCCACTCATAAAGCTGGTCGAAGTAGTCAGAAGCATAGCGCTCGTTCTCCCACTCGAATCCGAGCCATTTGATGTCTTCCTTGATAGAGTCTACATATTCAGTATCCTCCTTTACAGGATTTGTATCGTCAAAGCGGAGATTGGTCTTTCCGCCATATTTCTTGGCAAGTCCGAAATTGATGCAGATACTCTTCGCATGACCGATGTGAAGATATCCGTTAGGTTCTGGCGGGAAGCGGGTCATTATCGATTCGTGCTTTCCGCTTGCGAGATCAGCCTCAATGATCTCTTCCAAAAAGTTGAGATTTCTGGTCTCAACAACTTCTTTGTTTACCTCTTCCATATCTCTGGTAATATTGAATTTGCAAATAATCGGGCAAATATACTGAATTTTTGCTATATATCCGCAAAACAAGGGAGTATCTTGAAAACAAAAAAAGCCGCCATACCCTTCACAGGGGACGACGGCAACCAGATTGGATTTTAAACCTGTATTAAGATATACCGATTATTCCGATTTCTTAATAGAAGATAGTTTAAGTAAGTAAGTAGCCTTCCAACTGATTTTCCGAATGCAAATTTCCGCATTCGATCAGGAAAATTAAAGTACCATTTCCGAATAAGAATATGCAATTTCCATACATCGAGTAATTTTATTGCTATCTTTGTATCGAAAAAGGACAAAATTATGGCAGAACACATATTCAAGGAGTACGGATTAGATAGAATGACCATCTATGAGATGAACCAGGAGACCATCATAAAGTCTCCTGTCAAGCTTCAGAACTACCATCTCATAATGCTGACTGAAGGCAGCATAGAAATCGATGTGAACTACAGGATATTCCAAATGACAGGACTGTCATCACTCCATTTGTCTGCTGGTGACATCATCAGGAAAATCAAGGCATCTGACAAGGTCAGGGGATACCATATAGTATTTTCAGATGAATTTCATGCGGAAATCCGTTCGACAAGGAACTCACCTATCAACCTTCAGCTGAAGAAAGAGTATCCTTACCAGATCTTCACCGAAAAAGAATATGATTTTCTCTTGCAGTCTGTGTCCAGGCTCATAACTTATATCAATGACACCACCCACTTCTACCACGCACTCGTGATCAAGAACGAGGTGCATAACCTTGTCCTCAACATTTCTGACAAGAGAAGGAAGGAACACGGGGATAAAATCTATAAGGCTGACCGACAGAAGATGATTCTCGAAAGATTCAAGGGCCTTCTGAACGGCCACTGCGAAAAGCAGCATGAGGTGAGCTGGTATGCGGAAGCCCTCACTATCAGCGCGGACTATTTGTCGAAAATCACAAAAGAAAATGACGGAAGATCAGCACGCGCATGGATAAACGAGGCCATCATCGCGAAAGCCGCATCACTGATGCATTATGCTGACCTGAATATCAAGGAAATCAGCGAAAAGCTCAACTTCACAGATCAGTCGAGCTTCGGAAGATTCATAAGAAAAAATACCGGTATGTCGCCAAAGGAATTCCGCGGATATGTCACGGACACAGACAACATACCGGTTATAAGTTAAGCCAATGTGTGTTCAAACAATATCTTGAGTCCCATAGCAATCAGGATAAAGCCGCCGACGAATTCGGAGCATGACTTGTATCGGTTGCCGAAAAGATTGCCGATAAAGACTCCGACGCCGGAAAAGAGACCTGTCGTCAGTCCGATGATCAGGATTGCAATCCATATATTCACCTGAAGGAAGGCAAATGAAACTCCGACTGCCAGGGCGTCAATGCTCGTGGCGACAGCCATTGCAAGCATGGTCCTGAACGAAAAGTCAGGGCTGACAGGACATGAGTCTCCTTTTTCCAGAGACTCCTTGATCATATTTCCACCGATCAGTCCGAGCAGGACGAATGCTACCCAGTGATCGATATTCGATACGAAATCTGCAAATGCAGATCCGAGGAAGTAACCGAGCAGAGGCATGAGCGCCTGAAAGCCACCGAACCACAAAGCTGTGCACAGAGCATGCTTCGGCCTTACGTTTCTCACGGACAGGCCCTTGCATACAGACACGGCAAAGGCATCCATAGACACTCCCACAGCGATGATAAGGATTTCAGCTATTCCCATGTTGCAGTTTAGAATTCAACGGTCAGACATCCCACATTGAGGCCCCATTTCCAGTTCTGAACGACTATGACATCGTCTCCTTCAGCATCCTTCACCACCTGCTTCTTATGGAGCAATGTATGCGAATGTCCTCCTACAATCACATCCACATCACTCAACTGCGAAGCAAGATCCTTGTCCTCACGATATCCGAGATGCGACAGACAGATGACAAGGTCACAATCCTTCTCATTCTTGAGATAAGCGGCATACCGGTTCACGACATCAGCCGGCTCAAGATAGTTGAGATCCTTCGCAACACTCCTGTCCACGACCTTCATTATATCTGTAAGAAGTCCGATCACGCCTATCTTCTTTCCGGCCCTCCTGACTATGACATAAGGCTCGACAAGTCCTTCAAGAGGAGTTCCTGCGAAATCATAATTCGCGCATACAACATCCGCTTCGAGGTTCTCAAGTCTGCGGGCAAGCTCCGGGATGCCATTATCAAACTCATGATTTCCAAGGGCCACCACATCATATTTCATGGCATTCATGACATCGATCTCGATATTGCCATTCAATTCCGTAAAATAAGAGGTACCCTGGCCGAAGTCACCTGCATGTAGAAGAAGCACATTGCGTTTTCCTTCTGCTCTACGTACACTATCAATATACGCAGCCTGTTCGATCACTCCTCCCCTGCCGATATATTCCCCGCTTCTTTGCGGATCAATATGGCTGTGCGTGTCATTCAGATGAATGATGGTAAGTTCCTGCGCATATGCAGAAAACACTGCAAGAGCAGCAATAACGGTAAAAATCAATCTTCTCATTTTCTTCTCCTCTCCATATTCTTAACGATGACACGACCATCTGTCTGATACTCGACAGGCTTTCCTGCCGCTGTAAGGGCATTCACATGGTCCAGAACCGCATCAATCACATTAATATCCTCGAAGACGGTAACTGAAACGGCATTCTGCTCGAGAGCGAGTCCGTCTCCGCCACCAAGCAGGAAGGATATCGTAGCAAGACCGTATATCTTATCGTCATCAATAGGTTCACCGCCTATTTCAGCCGAAACCAGCTTTCCTCCATCAGCCACAACACGCACACCGCCAAGGACCTGGAAGCGTCCGGCAGCCATAGTTTCAAGAATCTTCCTGATCTGACTTCCCTTATGCTCTACATATGTAATCTGATTCTTGAAAGGGAACATAGAGAGCATGTCGTCAAGAATTATGTCTCCCTGGGGCATGTCGATACGGATACCGCCGAAATTTGTTATGCCAATATCCACCTTCTTTCCTGCATGTTTCTCTACCTGCTCCATAAGCAGATCGACAAACCAGTTCGAGAGAGGACTTTCAGGATATCCCGACTCCATGGCTCTTGTAGAATATCCGATGACGTCCTTGACCCTTGCCATTGCCGGCTGGGCATCGAGAACGATAGCGGCTGTCTTTCCGACAATCGAACGTTTCGGATATGTCTTTCCGTCAGGCGACACATATCTGCAGCCACGGAAGGTTCCGACAGCTTCTTCCACATTATCCTTCGACGGAGAAACGCATCCTGTCCTGCTTCCGTCCATCTGAACATGTTTCCACTTATAATCCTGTCCTGCCGCACATATGGTGAACAGAGCCACCGCTGCAGTCAAAATAGTCTTCTTCATAGTATCATAATTATATTAAGATCAATTCTGCCTGAGCCATTTCCAGAGGTCCTTGAAAGTGGTCTTCTTGCCGAACATCAGGATTCCGATCTTATATATCTTTGCCGAAGCCCATCCGCATGCCACGAAAGTCACGACAAGAAGCACGATTGAAAGTACAAGCTCTCCTGTCGGCACTCCATACGGAATGCGGGCAAGCATGACGATCGGAGAAGTCAACGGTATCATGGAACCCCACCATACGACAGAGCTGTCAGGAGCTTTGAATGCATACATGGCTATAAAGAATGCAAGCATCAGCGGTACGGTAAGAGGAATCTGAAGCTGCTGGGTATCTGCTTCGTTCTCTACCGCCGAACCGACGGCCGCATATAAAGAGGCATAAAGGAGATAGCCAAGGATGAAATATATCACGAAAGCAAAGATCATCTGTCCCCAGTTGAAGTCCATGAGAGTCTTGAGAACGGTTCCGAGTCCTCCCTCTTCTGACATGGAAGTGGTCATCTGCGCGACATCCACTCCGCCCATCTGGCCTGTCATCTCCATCATCTGCTCTGCCTGTGCAGGGTCTCCCATAAGGGCATCAAATCCTATGAATGCAGAGAAGCCTCCGACGAGAACCACAGTAAGGACGATCCAGAGGAAGAACTGGGTAAGAGCAACGCATGCTACGCCAATGATCTTTCCGAACATGAGTTCGGTTGCCTTAACAGACGACACGAGCACCTCTACAACCCTGCTTGACTTCTCTTCGATCACGCTCTGCATCACCATTCCGCAGAACATCATCACAAACATATAGATGATCATTGAAAGGACCATCGATATGATCATCGGCACCTCGAAAGAAGATTCCTTCTCCTCGCCGGAATCATCCATCACATATGTAGACATAGGTACATTCACCTTGATATCCTCCATGATGGTCTTGAGGTCGGCAATGTCATATTGCGAAATACGATAATCTTCTACAGCATCATTGATCCTGTCATTGATCTCACCGGTAAGGTCTATGCTCAACGGCTTTTGAGAATACGAAGCTACTGTCAATGACCTGCTTACAGAATCAATCGGTGATATGACTACAAGAGCGTCCATTCCCTTTTCTGCAAATGTCGCCTTCATATCCTCAATGGATTCAGCGGAAAAGTCCGTATAGTTTACAGACTTGCTGTCGGTAAGATATGGCAGCGCTATTCCGGACTGATCTATCACAGCTACCTCCTTGCCCTTTTCCTTCGCCATAAGCATGATCACACTCGGAAGAATGCAGATTGCGGCAAAAAGCACAGGAACAAGGAAGGTTGTCACAAGGAACGATTTCTTCTTTACGCGGATAAGATACTCACGCGAAATGATTGTCTTTATGTTTCTGAATTTCATATGCTATGCCTCCTCTGTAACAAGTTTGATGAAAATGTCGTTCATTCTCGGAACCAGTTCCTTGAATGAATTGACCGTAAGGTCCTGTGAAAGAATGTGCTTAAGAGCCTCATTGGCATTGGAGTGCGCATCGAGGGAAAGCACCGCCGTATGTCTTCCGGAATCATCCTGGTCTGAAATGACCTTGAAGATGCCATCTGCAGACACGAGAGAGCGGGACGAAGTATATATAAGTTCGACATTATTGTTGCCGTATTTGCGTCTGATCTCGTCCACACCTCCCGATATCACCACATGTGACTTGTTGATCAGGGCGATATTGTCGCAAAGTTCCTCTACCGACTCCATATTGTGTGTCGAAAGAATGATGGTGGCCCCTTCTTCCTTGAGTCGGAGGATCTCTTCACGGATAACCTGCGCATTCACAGGGTCAAATCCCGAGAACGGCTCGTCAAGGATGAGGAGAGACGGTTTATGAGCTACTGTGGTGATGAACTGGATCTTCTGGGCCATACCCTTGGAAAGTTCTTCCACCTTCTTGTTCCACCAGCTTTCGATTCCGAAACGGACGAACCACTTCTTGAGTTCAGTCGAAGCCTCGCGATAGCTCATTCCCTTGAGCTGGGCGAAATACATAGCCTGTTCTCCCACCTTCATCTTGCGGTAGAGTCCGCGTTCTTCAGGAAGATAACCGATCTTCTCGACATCATCCTGCGTGATAGGCCTTCCGTCGAAAAGCACCTCACCGGAATTAGGTATGGTTATACGGTTGATTATACGGATGAGTGTTGTCTTGCCGGCTCCGTTCGGACCGAGCAGACCGAAGATCTTTCCCTTCGGAATATCTACCGAAACATGATCAAGAGCCACTTTCTCTCCGAAGCTCTTGCATACATCTTTACATTGGATGATTCCCATATTCTGTTAATGACTTGTTATACATTCAATATCTTTGCGGTAAGCTCGACCATGAGTTCGGCTGCCCCCGCCTCCCCGGCATCGCCGCCCTTACCTTTATAATCATACTCTTTGAGCAAGGCTATCACTGCCATGCATTTCTTCACGGGATAATTGCGCACAGCCGTATCATATTCACTGAAGAAATAAGGATTGACTCCCAGCACCTTGGCCTTCTTGTCATTGGCAGGCCTCGGATCATTCATCAGCAGGGCGCCATATTTCAGGATCCTGTAGAAATGGGTATACAGCGCACTGACTGCCATAGGCATTGCAAACTTCGCGGCAGACCCTATGTATGAAGCTATACGCAGAGCCTTCGCAGCATTCTTCATAGAAAGTTCCCTCGTAAGCTCGAATATGCTGAACTGGCGGCTTATTCCCACATTCCTTTCTATATCTGATGCGCTCACCTCAACCGTGCCTTCAGGAAGATTCTTCAGCATCTTTTCCGTCTCGATGGCGATCTTGCCCAAATCCGTACCTGCATGCTCACCTAGCAGGGCGGCGGCATCCGGAGCGATACGCAGACCCTTTGTCTGATAGAACATCGAGATCCATCTCGGCATCTCATAGTCCCTCAAAGCCTGCGAATCCACTACCACACCCATCTTCGAAACCGTCTTGTACAATGATTTCCTCTTGTCTGCTCCTGCTCCATGCATGGCAATCACAAGGACGGTCGATTCAAGAGGCTTCTGACAATATACGGCAAGCTCCTCAAGGCTCCTCATCATCTGGGCTTCCTTCACTACCACAAGCTGCCTCTCCGCAAACATGGGATATCTTCTCGCAGCCGTAATCACAGCATCAGCATCGACATCCGCACCATAGCATACGGTCTGGTTGAAGTCCTTCTCGCTTTCATCAAGACAATGCTCCATGATGGCATCGCATACCATATCGACATAGTAGGATTCATCTCCCATAAGAAGATAAACCGGCTTGAAGACACCTGCACGGGCATCCTTCACTATCTCCCTGCACAGGGAATCCGTTTCTGCAAAACCTTTAGCCATAATCTGCAAATATAACAATATTTCCCGACATGCCGGAAACTGCAGGTTGGAAATTGAAAACAGAGACTGCTTGACCGGGGCAGAGGCACAAAAAAAAGAGCCTCTGCCGAGGCTCTCTGGTTAGACTTTTATTCTGCTCTTTTCTCTTTTGCTTTCACAAGTTTCTCCTTGAGAATGTCTGCGCAGTCTACAACTGCATCTTCGAAGGTCTTTGCATTCTTCTCTACCACGATTGTGCTGCCAGGAATATTTACCTGAACCTTCACATTCTTGTTCTCATGGTCTGGAAGCAACGAAAGCGCCACATCCACTCCTGTTACTGCATCATAGAACTTCTCGATCTTTGAGAATTTCTTTTCTACAAAGTCCAACAGTTTCTGATCTGCGTCGAACTTGATGCTCTGAACTCTAATCTCCATGTTTACCTCCGTTTTTTGCCCTTGGGTGGGCTTGTTCATAATTAGATTTAAGCTTTGCGATAGTGCCATGGGTATAGACCTGGGTCGCCGCCAGCGAAGAGTGCCCGAGAAGTTCCTTTATGGAATTTATGTTCACATCCTCGTTCATGAGTCCGGTAGCAAGAGAATGACGCAGGACATGGGGAGACTTTCTCCCAGTCATGCCTTCAAAATCCTTCAGCCCCTTCTTCACGGCTCTGTCGACATACGCAGGATAGAGGCGTTCTACCCGGTAAGTGACAAGCAGCGGTTCTTTCAAAGACCTTTCCCCACCACACATCGTCTCAACTGCTTTCAAATATAACAATATTTCATCACATAAGGAAGGAATCAGCGGAATTTCTCGCATTTTATTTCCTTTTCCGAGCACTTTGACAATATTTCTGCCAAAATCAACATCTCCAATGCAAAGTCCGATGAGTTCCGCGCGTCTCAAGCCGAGAGAATAAAGCATGGAAATGATAAGTCTGCGGAGACGGTCTTCATACATTTCCTTTCCGCTCCGGGTGTCATGATTCCGAATGAAGAAGTCCAGTTCCCCGGGATCGAGAACATAGGATGTCCTTTCAAAATATTCATTCATCGCCTCCTTGCGGTAGAATTCCGGAAGACGCTTCGACTGACGGGGCTTGGCGACAAGCTTCACCGGATTGGACTTCAGATGCCCTTCCTTGACAAGATAGCGGCAGAAAGAGCTCAATGCAGAAAGATGAAGGCAGACGGTTCTTGCAGATAGTCCTTCCTCAAGGCGCGCAGCCTCATAACTTCTGATTTCGGAGTGATTCAATGACATCAGCAGGTCAGAGTCAGACACGTTTTCCCCTCCATGAGCATGGAGCAGGAAATTCCGGAGGACATCATCATATATGTCCACTGTACGCACGGAATATCTTCGGATATTCCTTATATATGAAATGTATCTATCCTTAAGGGTCATGACCTTTCTACAGGGAAAAGTCCGAACTCGGCAGCCTTTTCACGCATGAGGGCATCTGCAGCCTCGAAGGTATTCTCGATGTCTCCGTCAAGAATTGCATTCTTGACAATTTCCTTGAGCTTGCCTATGACATTAGACGGTTCTATCGCGAAAAGCTCCATCACATAGTCGCCAGTGATAGGATTCTTGAAATTGCGGATGGCATCCTTCTCCTCGACCTCTACAAGCTTGGTCTTCACAAGCTCGAAATTGGCATGGAGACGGGCTACCTTGCGAGGATTCTTTGATGTGATGTCCGCCTTGCACAAGAGCATGAGATCATCGATGTCATTGCCCGCATCGAAAAGCAGCCTGCGGACCGCGGAATCAGTAACTTCTTCAGTAACAAGGGCGATAGGCCTCAAGTGGAGACTGACGAGTTTCTGGACATATTTCATCTTTTCGTTCAGAGGCATCTTCAGACCCTGGAAGATCTTCGGGATCCAGCGGGAACCGACCACCTCATGTCCATGGAAAGTCCAGCCCACATTCGGATCATATCTCTTTGTGGCAGGTTTTGCGATATCATGCAGCAGGGCTGCCCAGCGGAGCCACACATTCGGCTCGGTCCTTACCTTTTCGATCTCAACCCCGTCTTCATAGACATAGTCCTTGAGACTTCCTCCTGCAATTGCCTCCATTTCCAGAACGGCCACATTGTCAAGTACTTCAAGAGTATGGGAGAAATTCTCCTTATGTCCCTTTCCGTCTACGGTCTCCACACCCTTGAGGCGTGCCAGCTGCGGAAGCACATAATCAAGAAGTCCGGTCTCTTCGAGGAGTCTGAATCCGATAGACGGCTTCGATGTCACAAGCATCTTGTTAAGCTCCTCCACAATCCTCTCCTTCGAAAGGATCTCCATGCGTGTCTTGTTCCTGGCGATGGATTCAAGGGATTCGGGAACTATCGTGAACTTCTGTTCCTGTGTAGAAAGCTTTGTGGCGAACCTGATCGCCCTGACCATTCTCAACGGGTCATCGCTGTATGTCGTATCCGGATCGAGAGGTGTGCGGATAATGCCTGCGGCAAGGTCTCTGATTCCACCGAAAGGATCTACCAATGCACCAAAATCCTCCTTCTGGAGGCTGAATGCCATCGCATTGATGGTAAAGTCTCTGCGAAGCTGATCATCCTCAAGGGTTCCGTCCTCCACGATCGGCTTGCGGGAATCCCTGCGGTACGACTCCTTTCTGGCCCCTACGAACTCAACCTCTATGCCCCTGTACCTGAGCATGGCGGTTCCGAAGTTCTTGAACACGGAAACATTGCTGCGTACCTTCTCTCCGACTGCCTCGGCAAGCTCTATACCGCTGCCTTCGACAACTATGTCTATATCCTTGCTTGGACGGCCGAGAAAGCAGTCTCTCACATACCCTCCGATCACAAAGGCACGGACACCTATCTCCGCCGCAGTTTCCGAAACGATTGAAAATATCTTGTGGTCAAGAAATCCCTGTGTAATTGTTGCTGACATAATCCGTTATCTACATTCTGTCATATACGGGAACCTGATCGATGCAGGCAAAACCTGACACGGTGCGGCCGAACATGAATGTCCTGTTCCCGTTTGTAATCAATAAATATTTCACATTCAGGGCCATGTTATATCTTATGGCCTGATCGAGCACTTCCTGCGTGAGTTCAACCTCTGGTCTCTTGCATTCGACGACCATCAAAGGCTGCGCCTTTCGGTCATAGACAAGTATGTCCGCCCTGAATTTCTTTCCGCCGAGCCTGAAGCCGACCTCGCTCATCATCAAGTGCAATGGCACTTCCATTCTTTGGGAAAGGACACCGATACACCATTGGCGCACCCTCTCCTCCGGAGTGAGGGTCACTTCCTTTTTCCTTAAAGGATCCCATATGGTCTGTCTTTCTTCCATGCAGTCAAGTTAACCGATCAATCTGCAAATATAGTCAAAATTATTCGTAGCTTTGCAGACAAAATCAGAGATAATGGCAAAAGGCAGAAGAAGAAACGACGATCTTGAGATCATATATGAAGATCAGTGGCTGATAATAGTCGACAAGCCCAGCGGATTGCTGAGCATGTCCACCGGAAAGAGCGGCGAAGACACCGCATATGCAAGAGTCTATGACTATGCAGGCAAGATTTTCGTCGTGCACAGACTCGACCGAGACACCTCCGGCCTGCTTGTATTCGCAAAGGACGAAGAGACCAAGATCGCTCTCCAGAGCAATTGGGAAGAGGCCGTGCAGGAGCGTGGCTACACAGCCCTCCTGGAAGGAAAGATAGATGACGAGGAAGGATGGATAGAGTCCTGGCTGTTCGAAAGCAAGAAATCTCTGAAAGTGCATTGCTACGAACTGGGACCGAAAGACACTCCCGAAAAACCTCCACGCAAGGACTGGCAATACGCATCGACTCACTGCCGCAGACTCAAGCACATCGAGATTGACGGACTGACATACACCCAGGTGGAGTTCAGGCTGGAAACCGGAAGAAAGAACCAGATCCGAGTTCACTCACAGTGGATCGGTCACCCGATAGCCGGCGACAGGAAATATGGAGCCGAGACCAATCCTATCGGACGTCTGGCCCTTCACGCCGGAGTATTGTCCTTCATCCACCCTTGGACAGGAAAGACAATGAAGTTCACATCACGGCCCCCTCGTTCATTCAGAAAAGACTGATGATCTTATACATCCTGATTGAAAATCGGATGTTTCCCATACGGTAAAGAAGGATATTGAAAATGTTTTTCAGGCCGAAGGACATGATTCCCAGAGACTTGTCCTGGCTCATCACGTCATAGACCCATCCAAGATAGGCTTTGTCCAGAAGCGAGGTCCTGCGGCTTGAAAATACCTTGAGCAAACGGCAGCAATACTTGCCCACGACCTCCCTGTGATATATGGAGGCAAGCTTTGCATTGGCCGGACATCTTTCTATTAAACTCTGAAGTGCATCAATATATGAAGGCAGAAAACGGCGCATCTGCATTAGGTGACAGTCAGAAACGATGTCTCCGCCAAGAGAGTCCGGTCTGTTGTGATAAGCATAAACCGCCACACTGCATGTCCGCAAAGAGGTGCATGATGCAAGGAAATTCAGGACAAATAGCCTGTCCTCTCCATAATTCAGGTCTTCACGGAAGCACAGATCACCCAAAGCCTTTCTGCGGAACAGCTTTGCCCATGGCACTTCAATCAGGTCATTGCCTCTTCTGACATTTGTCTGGAAAAAGCTGTCAATACTGCCGCTTCCGTATGTGCGGTCTCCGGACGGATGCACTTCCCTTCCGGGGATTCCTCCGAAGAAAGCCGTATATCCTCCCACTACAAGATCCTCACCTGTCACCTGCTCCATCACGCTTTCCAAAGCATCCGGAAGCAGTGCATCATCTGCATCCACAAACATCACATACTCTCCCTTGGCGAGATTCATGCCCGCATTTCTTGCCGATCCGACTCCGCCGTTCTTCTTATGGACGGTTCTGAACCGAGGATCCGTAGAAGAATACCTGTCACATATCAAAGGAGAGGAGTCAGTACTGCCGTCGTCAACAAGGATCACTTCGTAAGAAGTGAAGCTCTGCTCGAATATACTGTCCAGACATCTGGCAAGATAGCTCTCCGCATTGTAGACAGGTATGATAATGCTCAGTCTGTTTTTGTTCATAGGATCAAATTTATATAGAATCACGACCTTACCCTACAAAGATAGCCAATACAGACGGGAATTCCGCAAAGATGCTGATGAATTTTAAGAATTACTGACACGGCTGCGGTCTGCAGATGGCAAATTATTATTAGATTTGTAGAGCCAATCATTTATGACATGAAAACCGAAGAGACCGTAATCAGTTCCTCATACGACGAGCTTGGCATCAGCACCCTGATATGCAGGCCGGAAACAGCTCCGAAAGCCGTGGTTCAGTTTGCTCACGGCATGTGCGAGCACAAGGAAAGATATATCCCGTTCATGAAGTTCCTCTGCGACGAAGGATATGCATGCGTCATACATGACCATAGAGGTCATGGCAGGTCGGTAAAGAGCGAAGATGACCTCGGATTCATGTATGAAGGGGGCTGGGAGGCTGTCATCGACGACATCAGAACTGTCAACAGATATGTTTCTGAAACATTTCCTGGATGCAGGATACATCTGTTCGGACACAGCATGGGGTCACTGGCTGTGAGGTGTTTCGCTAAAAGGCATGACGACCTTATAGACAGCCTTATCGTATGCGGAAGTCCGAGCGCCAACCCTGCAGCCGGAGCCGGAAAAGCCCTTACAAGGATCATTGCAACGATAAGTGGAGAAAGGCACAGGCCGAAACTGATCAACAGCATCGCCTTCGAAGGATTCAACAAGAAATTCAGCAGCGAAGGCCTTAATGCATGGCTTTCCGCTGACAAGGACAATGTAAGGGAGTATAACCAGGACCCGCATTGCGGATATGTCTTCACTGCGAACGGCTTCATTTCCCTCTTCTCCATGATGCAGGACTGCTACTGCGCAAAGGGCTGGAAGGTCTCGAAACCTGATCTTCCCATACTTTTCATAGCCGGCAAGGACGATCCGTGCATAACAGACGAGAAGCAATTCGGAAAGGCCGTGGACTTCATAAAGAATGCCGGATACGGCAATACAGGATCGATACTGTATGAAGGATTGAGACATGAGATCCTGAACGAGACACAGAAGGAAAAGGTATGGAGCGATGTGCTCGGATTCCTCGAAAGACACAACTAATCAGTATAAGCGATGGCTATAATAGGGAAAGATATTTCTGACAGGATCCTTATGACCGGCGACTACTACCTCAACAATCATCCGGGAGGTATTTCTGCAGTCGTAGACTACTGGAGCCGCAATTTCGAGACTCTCAACTACTACCCTATATACAAGAACGGAGGAAAACTGGTCAAGGGATGGTGGTTTCTCACATCATATGCAAGGCTTGCCCTCAAGATGCTGACTGACAGAAGAGTGGAGATCATACACCAGCACACTGCGGCCGACGGTTCATTCTGGCGCAACGCCCAGCTGGTCCGCCTCTGCAAGTTCTTCGGCAAGAAAGTCATACTCCACATCCATGCAAGCCGATTCAAGGATTTTCATGACGAAGCCGCTCCTGCCGACAGAAAAAGAATCATCGACACACTGAAGAGCACAGACAGGCTGATAGTCCTTTCAGAATCATGGAAGGAGTGGTTCATGGGAATAGGAATCGAGGAGGAGAAGCTGACAGTGCTGCACAATATAACTCCGGAACCTACCATCATCCCGGAAGTCCGGCATAACGACGGAAAGGTCCGTTTCCTTTTCCTTGGCGAGATAGGCCCGAGGAAAGGCGTATTCGACATCCTGCGCGGTCTGGCTGCACACCGCAGCGAGGCGGAAGGGAGACTCGTGCTTCACGTGGGAGGCAACAGGATGGAAAAGGAACTGCTTGACACAATAAGTTCAAGCGGGCTTGAAGATATGGTAGTATTCGAAGGATGGGTCAGCGGCAGAAAGAAGCTCGAGCTCCTCAACACTGCAGATGTATATATACTCCCTTCATTCAACGAAGGACTGCCGATCAGCATACTGGAAGCGATGAGCTATGGTTGCCCGATCATATCCACACCTGTGGGAGGCATCCCGGAAGTGGTGGACAGCAACGGAATTCTGGTCACGCCGGGAGATTCGGAGCAGATATGGAATGCAATGAAGCGCTATATCGACGATCCCGCCATCATAGAATCAGAAGGCAATGCAAGCCGAAGGAACGTAGAGACATACCTTCCGCAGCATGTGATGAACCATCTCAAGGAAATTTACCTGAAGATGCTTGAGGTAAGACGGTAGATGTTCAAGGCAAGCCTGATGCTGCCGATCTTGAAGAGAAGGATGTTCGGCACCTGACCTGCACGGACCGATAGCAGATTCAATCTGTCATCTTTCTTCATATAAGCATACAGCCTGGCCATTGACTCCTGAGTCATCAGACTGGATTTCCTTCTGGCAAAGCATGTCAATATGCGGCATACGTATCTCGACACCACATCAATATGATAGAGCCCGGCAAGTCTGACACTTGAAGGATACTGTCGTCCGAGTTCTTCAAGCAGAGGCACATATGATTCAAGAAGAAGGAATATCTGTGAAAGATGTGAGTCAGAAGTCACATCGCTGCTCAATGATTCCTTTCGGATATGATATTCATAGACCGATTCGGGCAATGTGGCTGCGGAAGCGATATACCGAAGGAAACCGAATACAAAGATCTTGTCTTCTCCATATCGGAGATCTTCATCGAATCTGTGTGAATTTGCCTCGATCAGTTCTCTTCTGTATAGCTTGAAACATGATGAGTTGAGCAGGAAACAGTCCTTCTCTCCGATATTGTCATCGAGGAACCGGCATAAATCGTCTGCACCCTCATACTTCTTGAGAAAGTAAGGTCTGTTGACCTCAACCACTTCAGAATCAACCACCTTTTCAAATCCTCCCATCACCATATCGGCATCCAGGGCCGCCATTTTCTTCAGGGTCTCCGGCTTGAGCACATCATCAGCATCAAGGAACATAACATATTCTCCAGAGGCCGCCTCCAGTCCTGCATTTCTGGCCGAACTTACCCCGCCGTTAGGCTTGTGTATGACGCGGACGCCCTCATAAACGGATGCCAGATCATCACAGACCATGGAACTGCCGTCAGTACTGCCGTCATCCACAAGAACGACCTCAAATGACGGAAAATCCTGCTTCATAAGCTCATCTACGGTATTCCTGATGGAGTCCGCAGCATTATAGACCGGTATTATGACCGATATCTGCACATTATTTCTCATCACTCAAAGCCTTGTCTATAAATAAGAAAGAATCCGCACGTCTGTCCTCAAGCCTTGACTTCACAGGGCCAAAGTCCATCGCAACAGGCTCAAGAGCAGCGCAAGGATCCACCAGTCTGTCTTCCGCACCTATGGACGAAAGCAGCTCCACATATCTTAAGTCGTAACCGTTCCAGAGAGGAAATGCATAGAAAGGAGTCTCGAAAAGAATCGAGAATACAGTGCCATGGAATGATGTGGTCAGAACATATCGGGCATATTTGAAAAGAGATACGAAATCCCTCACAGAATACCTTACGGCAGAAAGATCTATGACCTCACAACCTCCTCCTATCTTTGCCGCCAGCTCTTCAGCCTTCCTGCGGAGCAATCCTTTGTTCTTCTTCTCCCAACGGACCTCATATACAAGGACATAATTTCTGTTCTTCCATTTTTCATCAAGAACAGGATTCCATATGTCCGCATCTGTGAGCAAGGTAGGGTCAAGACAGACATCGCAGTGTCTTCCTGTAATCTGACTCACCTTGTCAGCGACCTCAGCCTCGCGCATGGAAAGCCGGTCAAAGCCATCTGTCCATTCCTTGAGATCGGACTCAATGGTCTGCACTGATTTCATGTCAGCACTTATGGCATAGCCTACCACACGACTGCCGACCGACCTGTCAAACTTTCCCATATATACAAGATCAGTCTTTCCTCCGAGACAATGGAGGCTCCAAAGCTGGTCGCTTCCTATCACATAACAATCAAAATCCCGAGGAACGGCAGCATCACATGGTGCTGTCATATCAAGATATTCATCACGGAATCTCCTGAAATTCCTTGACCTGCATGGAGCAAGAAGGAACTTCTTCGCATTCTTCTTCAGATAGGCGAAAGCTCCTGACAATCCTCCCGAATCACGAAGCATCCTGACACTTAACAGCTTATAAAACTCTTCGATCCACGGCTGCCTGTAATCTATGACACGGACATCATGTCCCCTGCGCCGCAGAATCTCCTGCAGAGCATAACATTGAAGAACCGCCCCGTAATTATGGGCCCTGTGAAATGTCAATATACCTATCTTCATCTTCTGCCTGTCAATCTTCTTATCAAAACCTTCAGCTGCCACGCCTTGTATCTCCAGCCCATATCGCCCCATTTTCGTGCAACATGTCTGAATCCCTTTTCTGCATATTCCTTCTCGAAAATTTCCCTGTCCTTATATATGCGGGACGGACGGAACAGATTCGGGTTCTTCCTCGATATGAAATCTCCGGACAGCTTCACATGAATCATATTCAGCTTTTCGCGAGCCTCATCCAGCAATGCTTTTCCCTTTTCAGTATGGCAGATGACCATGGATGTGCCTGCATCACCATCCATTTCAGGCATGACTTCACCAATACCCCAGAAATCAGCTATAGTGATGTCAGCCTTTCTCTCACCAAGATGATAAGGGCAGACTGCACAGCTATGGCGGAGCATTATATTCTTATAGAAGAGGACCTTGAATGTTTCACGCGTGAGAGTCTTTCCGCCGCTGTAGCGGAAAGTCTCATTATGCACCTTCCATCCTCCAGACGTCTTGTCCCGGAAGCAGACCTTATCAATACTTCCTTTTCGCCCCATATACGCCACATAATCCTCCCATACGGCTGGTGAGGGCACTCCATGACAGATGAAATCCACAAGTACGAGCCCTTCCTTCAGGCGTTCCGGTATATATGAGGCCAGGCCTGCATTCTGGCAAGGAGTACCTGTAAACATAACTTCCCTGCCTTCAGACAGATCTTTTCTGACCTGTCTGAACACCTCTCCCATATCGCTCTGCACATATTTGCTGCCTCTCAAGCGGTCTCTTTCTGCTGCTGTCACCGCCCGGGTATGACTCACTGTAAAATCATCATTCATGGCAGCACCATAAATAGCTCCGCTTCCAGACAGGACGACATCGGACAAGGCAGTAAAGGCTCCCCCGCTCTGACTTTCCGCCAATGCCGCATTATCCTTGTTTCGGGCGGCATAAACCGAAAGCGTCACTTCCTCTGCTGAAGGAGCCGGCTCATGTGCCTTCACGAAATCACAGACCTTTTCACAAAGACCACATTGCGTACATCTGTCTTCAAGGATTTCCGGATATGGAAAACCCAGTACATCCCGTCTCATGACTATTGCATCATGAGGACAGACTGCCTTGCATGCAGTACATCCGCAGCACCGTGACTTTTCCTTAACCAGCATCATCTTCTGAACCTTTTGTATAACATGTCTCTGATATCCTTTCGTTCCTTGGCACTGCAGCCTACCATTAAAACGGATAATCCTGCAGAGGTGACGCACAGGATGACACTCAAGCAGAAGCCAAGGAAGCCATCCGGAATGAAACCATCAAGAACAGAAGGCAGAATCAGTGCGGCCGCAACCACGCAGACCACATTAAGACACACCCTGCGGAGGAATCCTCCAACATCAAGCCCTATCATACTCTTCAGCATCACAAGTCTGGCGGCAAGGCATATGACAGACAGGCCTATAGCCACCACCACTGTGACTTCCGGCTGGAAACCTGCACGGAGAAAGATATATGATAGAGGAAGATTAAGCAATATAAGACCTCCTACTACCGTCTGGTAGCGTCTGATATCACCTGTAGCCTGGGCTGCTGTCATCAGTGGGTTGGAAAGGGATTCGCACAGGGCGAAGATAAGGAAAAGCCTGACAAAAACCACAGTATGAGCGGGCACATCCTTCAGCCAGAGTGACAGCAGGTATTCCGTATTGAAAAGGATCGGAAGGGCAATAAGGAAAAGCAGATAAAAAGACATCCTTGATGACTTGCGCACGAGCGAAAGCATATATTTCATGTCTCCTGAAGCATATGACTTGGTTATCTGCGGATTTATCGCAGTCATGAAATTGGTCACAAAGCCCTGGACAGCACCGTTCAGCTGGACTGCAACACCTCTGGCGGCATTCACGGCAGGACCGGAGAAGATATTGACGAGGATATTGCCGCCATGATCCCGCAGCACTCCGGATGTGACACCGATGAAGCTCCATCCCGCAAAAGAAAACATCTCCTTTATCAGAGGCCTGTCAAAGACTGGGCGGAATCGGCATTCCGGGAAATGCAACCTGCAGTAAATCCCATAAGCGAACCTTACGACAAGTACGACACCTGCCATGAGGGCGGAATAAAGTATAAGTCTGTCAGAAGCGGAATGCGCGATTATGAAGGCCACTGCAAGACGGAGGAGTCCGTCCAAAATACCGATATATGCATATGCGGACATCTTTTCATGAGCCGTAATGGAGGCCATCTGCGGAACGCTGAGAAGATTGATGACAAATGCCATTATGGAAAAATGCAAGACCCATTGAGCGGCAGGAATCCTCAAAGGATCAATGGTCATCTTGTTCTGTATGAACCATAAACCTGCAGGTTCAGCAATGACAGCGACAGCAATTGCAAGAATGATCTGGATGGTGACGGCGGTGGAATACACCTTTTCAAGCTGTGCATCCGACCCCTTTCCCATCTCGAATGTAATGAATCTTGCGACAGCGGAATTCAATGCTCCGGAAATGATCGTGAACATGGCGACGACACCTCCGACCACATTATAAATTCCGAAGTCATTCTCTCCCAAAGCCTCGAGCACGACTCTGGAGGTATAGAGTCCGACAAGCATAAGGGCGAACATCCTGACATAAAGCATCAGGGTGTTCTTCGCGATTCTTTCGCCTCTATGCGTATCTTTCTGCTCCATAATCCGTTGCATACAACCTACAAATTTACGAAAATTTATATATTTTCCCGCAAAAGATTCCACACATAATCCCAAACCGGGGCAAAATCATGCTGACACAGACCCGCAAAGATATTAATGAAATAAATTTTGGTTATCTCATGGATTATTTCTAATTTAGTGCTCGATTTAGGAACACTAAACACTAACAGATATGGTAAGATATTGTGTAATGTGGAAGTTTAAGCCATCAGATGGAAAGACTTCCAAAGAACTCGCGGAAGAAGTCAAGGAAAAATATGAGTCCCTCCTGGGACTCGTGCCTGGTCTTAAGAGCATTGAAGTCGGAGTAAACCGCAATGAAGGAAAAACTTCATATGATGCAGTTATGCTTGCAGACTTTGACAGCTGGGAAGCTCTTGCAGCTTACAAGGCCGACACCTTGAGGGGCAATGTAATCGAATATGTAAAGACCATTGCTGATGTTCGCGCGAAGGTCGAGTACGAAAGATAGGATACCATATCCTAAAATGAGGCTGTCCGTGAGGACAGCCTTTATTTATTCCCTTATACCATTGACTATAAGAAGCTTGATGTCTTCTCTGCGTTTATCGAGATAATCCTTTCGGAGATTAGAGTCACACTCCCCGTTTGCAAAACCTTTAGGGGCAACGATAAAGACAGAAATGATCAGTGACATGATATTCATCAGCAGGTCTATAGCTCTTATTGACCGTATCCTGCCGGCAGAGATTTCCTCCTCAACCATGCTCTCGAACCTGTCAAATGCACTGCTTCTGCTCTCATTGCGAAGATATCGGTCCCTGAACTTGTCCCAACGGCCCGGATTCATCAGAAGTTCGTTTACAATGAACGGTGTGAGCCTCTCATCAAGCTCCAGAATGCCGAAATAGAAGTCAATGACATTCTTTATCCTTTCGATAAAGTCCAGAGACTCATCAAGCGGAGCATCGAGATACTCTACAAACTGTTCCACTTTCGGAGCAAAAACATCCCAGAACAGCTTTTCCTTGGTACGGAAATAATAATGTATCAGCGCCTGGTTACATCCGACAGTCTTTGCAATCTCTGTCGTCGATGTACCATTGAATCCCTTTTCAAGGAAGAGGCGTTCCGCCACCCAAAGTATACGTTTCTCTATATTCTGATTCCTTTCCATTTCAAAACAGTTAAGATACAAATATAGTTATTTGAAAGATGGATTCAAATAGCAGACACCTCGCATGCAAAAATAAAAGTTGCCTGATCTATCCTTTAATCATTATATTTCCTCTATAAATCAAGATTACATACTATCTGTGCACCTCCGGTGGCATCATGACTTCTCATAAGTGCGTGAGGATACCCCACTATCGGTGATAGCGGTGATATGATAATATAACAATTTCCTCTGCGAACTAAG
>JAFYLU010000033.1 GCA_017550025.1 Bacteroidales bacterium
AAGTTGCGGCTCGCTCCGCAGAAGCATAGGGAAATGCTTCGCTCACTCGCAACTTACAACAACATAAAACTATAAACGCAAAATGAAACTGAAGGAAACTATAATAAAGGCGTTATCTCTCGGTACGGGAGTGGCCATCGGTCTGATTCTTATAGCGAAGGTATGCTATGAGATGAGCCACGACACCTGCTACACAGATTATGGACAGATTTACAAAATCCACACATTATACACACAACAGGGTGAAGAACACGATTACGGCCAGATTCCGGGAGCGGTTGCACCAGGATTCAAACAATATGTCCCTGGAGTCAAGACTGCCACACGAACCACTTTCATCTGGGAGAGTGACAGGTTCATAGATGAAGACAAGAATATCATAAACGGATCAATCATAATCGCTGACACCTGTTTCTTCGATGTCTTTGACACTGAGATACTTGCGGGAAACCCGAAGGAGGCACTTGGAAAGATGGCCACTGTAATGGTTTCCGAAAGCTTTGCCCAAAAGATGGGTGGTGTATCTGAAGCAATCGGGAAAGTCATTGCAAACGAAGATCTGCCACAATTTGCTATGACTATTGAAGGAGTATTCAAAGACTTCCCTTATCATAGCTCTGTAAAGTACGATGTACTTCTGTCAATGGAATCATACGGAAAAGGATCGACAGAAAATTGGATTGGCAACGACCGTTACAAGGGATATGTAAGACTCGAAGATGGGACAGATCCAGAAATGCTTGCTCCAGCAATCAGGCTGATGCAGGAAAAGAACTATTCTCCTGAAGACATCAGGATGGCTGAAGAATCTGGAATCGACATTCATTTCTTTCTGTCTCCTTTAGTTGAAGAACACACTTCTTCTGACAACATCAGGAATATGATGGTAATTCTGACTGTAGTAGCAATACTTCTCATCCTTATTTCTCTCCTGAACTATATTCTGATGTCGGTATCCGCTCTGGTAAAGAAGTCAAAGGAGATAGGAGTACGCAAGTGCTATGGAGCAGCTGGCTCAAACATCTACGGAATTATGTTCAAGGAGGCGGCAGCTGATGTAGCAGCGTCATTGGTCGTTGTTGCTGCTATCGTACTTTCACTTCAGACAGTCATTGAGGATATAGTCGGAGTCCGTGCAGATGCTCTTCTGGTAAGAGGAACATATATGACTGTCTTTGGGGTCATACTGGCTGTATTCTTCATTGCAGCACTTGTGCCTGGTTATCTTTATTCCAGGATTCCGGCAGGAGCAGCGATCAGAAACTACAAGGAGAACAAGAAGGTCTGGAAACTGGTACTTCTTTTCATCCAGACCGGAATATGCGCACTTCTGCTCACATTGATGGGTGTGATTGCGGCGCAGTACCACAAAGCCGTCAATGACAGGCCGGGATATGAATACGAGAACCTTATATATACAGAACTTAGAGGTACTGACAGTGGCATTCACCAGAGTATCATCGACGATCTGAAAAGTATGCCGGGAATCACAGATGTACAGATGTCTTATAGCCTCCCTCTCGATTATTCTTCAGGCAACAATGTCTTCCTGATGGAGAACGGCTATCAGGAATTATTCAACATCGCTGACCAATATTGCGGTTCAGCCGGACTCTTCGAGATGCTTGACATTGATTTCCTTGAAGGCAGATATCCACTGACGGCTGATGAGATTGCAGTAAGTGAGAGCTTCGTCAAGAAGATGATGGAATATCAGGACTGGAGTGACGGTGCTGTCGGCAAGCAGGTACACATCACCGAACACGACTATATGCACGCAGCCTTCACGATCAGCGGAGTCTATAAGGACTACAGAATCAACACACTGACAAATCAGGATATGCGTGCAAGCATCAAATTCTTCGGAGAAGTCGGCAAAGATTATATGCCATATATGGTCATCAAGGTGTCGGAAGTGACAAACGAGATGATGGCAAAGGTCGAGGAAGTTATACAATCCAGGATTGAGAACAAGGATGTGGTAGTGAAGTCATACAAGGACTCAATGCGTGAGGCATACTCCAGTGAAAGGAGAATGAGAAATACAGTCATCATCGGATGCGTAGTATCAATACTCATCGCCCTCTTCGGACTGATCGGCTACGTCCGTGACGAGTCTCAGAGAAGGAGCAAGGAAATGGCCGTACGCAAGATCAACGGAGCTACAGTCAGGGAACTTGTGGGTATTTATGTTGCGGAAATCATGAAGCTCAGCATCCCGGCAATCATCCTCGGCAACGTGGGAGCATACTTTGCCGCTTCTGCGTGGCTCAAGAACTTCTCTGAAAAGATTGCATTATCTCCATGGTACTTTATCCTTGCGGACGTGCTTATCATCCTCCTGGTATCAGGGTGCGTCATAATAAACAGCCTCCGCATATCAAGAAGCAATCCTGTGGATTCGTTAAAGAATGAATAAGGCTTTACAAAAATGTAAAGAAACTTTACACTGACCAAAAGCGCACAAAAGGCACAAACAATTACAAAACAACAAGTTATATAGTTTGGCACAATACTGATATATTACCCTATATACCATAATTATTTGAGACCTTCAGGTCGATAGTAAGTCCTCCTCCCGAGGAGGAGGATTTAGGAAGAGGGTAACGTAAATTTAGAAGGTGCGGTGGATAGAAGTTTCGCAAGCATCGACAACCTTCAAATAACCTCTTATTTACCACTTGCGAAACTTGAGCAATGAATATTAACGATTAAATAATACTAAGATGATTACAGTTACAGACCTCAGCAAGGTTTTCCGTACAGAGGAAATCGAGACAACAGCACTCAACCAGGTTTCATTCGAAATCAAGGACGGCG
>JAFYLU010000034.1 GCA_017550025.1 Bacteroidales bacterium
GCACTTGCATTTGCATTCGTAATGCTCTTCAACATGAGCCAACTGACTCACCTCATCAGTGCGGACAGCGCCTTCAGTGCAAATGTCGGCGTATCTGTCCTGACAGTGATCATTGCAGTAATCATTGCAGTAGTATCAAGCCTCTACCCTGCCTTCTACATCACCTCCTTTGAGCCTGCACTGGTGTTGAAGGGATCATTCAGCGGCACAAAGACCGGACAGAGACTCCGCTATACTCTCATCGGTCTTCAGTTCGTCATTTCGCTTATTCTGATCATCTGCTCAAGCTTCATCATCCTCCAGCGCAGATATATGGTCGATTTCGACATGGGATTTGACAAGGAACAGCTTTTGTTTGTCCATACCACAGAATATATAGGGCAGAATGCCGAAACCGTGGAAGAGCAACTTAAGGCCAATCCTCAGATCCTGGACGTCAGCTGGGCGGCAGGTAACCTCCTCGCATCGACAAGAATGGGCTGGGGCCGTGACTTTAACGGCACAGTAGTCAACTTTCAGTGCTATGCGGTATCATCAGACTTCCCCGAGTTTATGGGCATAAAAATAACAGAAGGACGCTCATTCCGCAAGGAAGATGAGAACAATCCGAACGGTACATTCATTTTCAATGAGGCAGCAAGAAGGACATATGGATTCACTCTCGAAGACAGGGTAAGCGGACACGCAGACCAGGATGCTGCAATCGTCGGATTCTGCGACGACTTCAGTTTCAAGACACTCAAGGAGGAAGTCACTCCGTTTGCACTCTATGTCTTTGGAAGCGAGCCTTGGTGGCATCCTTCCACAGCATTCATCAGAGTGGCTGCAGGTGCCGACTACAATGAGGTGAAGAAGCATATAGGAAAAGTCCTGAGTGAATGGAGGTATGACTTCTCACCGGATGAATGGGAGATATATTTCTTCGACGAGAACATCAACTGGACATACAGAAAGGAAGAGTCGCTTTCACAGCTCATCAGCCTCTTCACCCTGATCGCAATCATCATCTCGCTGATGGGAGTATTCGGTCTGGTGATGTTCGAGACACAGTATCGTCGCAGAGAGATTGCTCTCCGCAGGGTGAACGGTGCAACTGTCCAGGAGATCCTGGCAATGTTCTGCAGCAGATTCGTGAAGATTGTTCTTGTATGCTTTGCTGTGGCAGCTCCGATCAGCTGGGTAATCGTAGACAGATATCTTGCGACATTCGCACACCGCTGTCCTATGTACTGGTGGGTATTTGCCCTCGCTCTTGTGGCTGTGCTTGCGGTAACCATCGGAGTGGTGGTCATCAGAAGCTGGAAGGCTGCCACTGCAGATCCGGCAAATGCACTGAAAACTGAATAGAAATAGAATGAGAAACTTTTTCGCAATACTGAGACGTTATAAAATGGCAATGCTGATGAACTTCATTGGCCTTGCCATGGCATTCACTGCGTTCATAGCTCTGATGCTTCAAGTTGAATATCAAAATGGGTTCGACAAGCATTATGCCACAGCAGGACGAATCTATCGTGTTGATAAGTCTGGGATAGACAGGTCGGATGTATTTAGGAATATCCTTCCTCGTGGCTATGTAGATGACATCCTTACATCTTCATCACACATCGCTGCCGGTACAATATCCTGTCCGTATATCGGAGAGGTCGTCTTCACTACTTCTGACAAATACGGAAGACACTCATTTTCATATGAGTGTGATGTCGTATATCCGGATATCTTCGATGTATTCGGTGTCAGATTCGTTGAAGGGACTGCGGAAGCACTCGATGATCTCCAGAAAGTTGCAATACCACATTCGTTGGCAGAAAAGCTGTACGGTAACGAATCTGCTATAGGCAAAGTCATTTCTCACAATGAAAAATACAAGTTCGGTACATTTAGGAACTCTGAACTTGTCATAGGTGCCGTATATGAAGATCTCCCTGCAAATTCCCAGTTTGACAACGACATATACATGAATATAGGAAGTATCAACGAAGGATCATATGGAGGTGCAAATTATATCTGCTGGATTCTTCTCGATACGCCTGACAACAAGGGAGTTGTTGAAAACAACTTCAACGACAATTATGACTATGGAGAAGGTACCTGGCTGACAGATATAGAACTCACTCCAATTGAGGAGATATATTTCAATGATGGTGAGAACCCGCGTTACAAGACTGGTAGCCGTAGACAGATGTGGCTGATGATATGCATTTCTGTAATCATCATGCTCATCGGTGGCATCAACTATACGACCTTCTTCACCTCACTGGCTCCTATGAGGATACGCAGTATCAATACTCAGAAAGTACTTGGTAGCCCTATAGGCAAGCTTCGTCTTTCATTGCTTACAGAGTCGGTAATCTTCAGTCTTGCAGCCTTGATGATTGCCTTCGCCATAATTGTTCCTGTAACAGAATGGCTTGCCACAAACAGTCTGATATCAACAGAGTTCTCGTTTGCACTCAACTGGAGGTTGACGACACTTGCGGCCGCAGTATCCTTAACTGTAGGTATTATTGCAGGACTTTATCCAAGTTTCTATGTGACATCTGTTCCACCGGCCTTTGCTTTGAAAGGAGACTTCGGTTTTTCGGCAGGAGGAAGACGATTCCGCACAGCAATGCTCATTCTGCAATACACCATATCCTTTGTGCTGCTGATATTCGTCATGTTCATAAACAGGCAGAACAGATTCATGATGGAGTATGAATGTGGCTTCGACAAAGATAATATTGCAGTTGTGGAAATCTCCCAGAACCACACTTTGGACAAGGGTGATTGGCTTAGAGAACGCTTGAGCGCACTACCTGAGGTTATTGATGTGGCCTACTCAATGGAACTGATGGGATGCAGTGACAATTACGCTGTGCAGACTGTCAGCCTCAATGGAGAAGACATCAAGGTCTTCACTTTCTATTGTTCTGCAAACTTCCTTGATGTCATGGGAATTCCTGTAGTGGATGGACGGGATTTCGAAACTTCAGATATTGGCAAGGCCATCATGAACACAAGGATGAAGAATCTTGGAGGATCTATCGGTGTAAATCGGACCACCGGTGAGATCATAGGTCAGACCGCACCGGTACGTATGAACTCCTTACGTAATGCGGAGGCTCCTGCCTGCTACATATTGCTTCCAAAGGAATATGGAGCACTTACCTGGACTTATATCAGACTACATGACGGATGTGATAAGAGTGCTGCAGTATCAAAAATCAATGAAGTCCTGTCTGAAATGGACCCTGATTATATATTTGATGTACATTTCTATGACAAGGTCACAGATCAACTGTATGCTGAGGAAAAGCACAAGAGCGTGATCATATCGATTTTCTCTCTGCTTGCATCCCTTTTGTCGCTAATTGGAATCTTCGGTCAGGTGCTTCTTGATGTCCAATACAGGAAGCGTGACATCGCAATAAAGAAAGTCTATGGTGCAGAATCGGATGTACTATTGAAAGAAGGATTGCTGAAGTACTTGGCCATTGTGCTTGTATCATTTGCTGTCGCAAGTCCGATTGCATGGTATTCAGCGGAGAGATGGCTTCAGGGATTTGTGGAAAGGTTACCTGTGACTATATTTCCTTTTGCCGTCTCTTTGGCAATCATACTCCTTCTTACACTTGCAATTGTAGCTCTACAGTATCTTAGAGCAGCCAATGCAGACCCATCAAAAACTCTTAAGACTGAGTAAATCATGAAAAGTTACCTGAGATTCTTATCGAGAAACAAGCTGTATACTGCGATTGAGGTCGTAGGGTTGAGCTTTGCACTGGCGTTTGTACTGCTCATAGGTAGCTATATATGGCAGCAATACAGCATTGCCCACGAGAATCCGAATTACAACAGAATCTATATCCCGTTCCAAAATATGCCATACGGCATCTATGAGCCACTGAAAGAGCAATTTCCTGCTATTGAAGAGATTACCTTGATTGATGCCCATGATGACGTGGTCATGGAATCAGGAGGCGAAACATTTTCAACAAGAGGTCTTGCCGTAAGAGGTGACTTCTTTGATATCTTTGATTATGAGTTCCTTATCGGCAACGCCGACTGTCTTGCTTCATATACCGACATAATTATCAGTGAATCATACGCAACAAAGATTGCAGGCAAGCCTGAACTTGCAATCGGGATGAAGATCCAGCCTGTAGAATTTGATTGCGAGGCATACACCATTACAGGAGTAATAAAAGACTTCGAATATATATACTGGAAGTATATGGATTTCATCTGCAAAGGTGAAAGTCCGCTGAATAATGGTCCTCAAGAGAATCCGATATTCACGCTATCGGGAATGTTATTCCTACAGGTTGCAGAAGGAACGGACAAGGATGAAGTGAGGACACAAATCTTGTCTGTGTTCAATCAGTTGTGGGGAGAGAAGTTCCCCCCTGAAGTATTCAAACAATTTGCAGATAGCTTTGAGGTTGAGAGATTTGATGATCTGCTTTTTACAGGAGATCAACTTAGCGAATACCTGTCTGTGGTAGACAAAAGACAGGTCATTATTCTGACAATAGTAGCCCTGCTTCTGTTGATTTCTGCTGTAATCAATTACGTCAATCTTAACCTTGCCCTGACAAACAAAAGAGCAAAGGAAATGGCTACAAGAAGTCTTGTCGGAGCGGACAAGTTCAACATAGCAGCAAAATATATTTTCGAATCCATATCATTTACTGCAGTCTGCTCAGTTCTGGCTGTGGGCGTCGCTATAGCTCTTGCACCATATGTCGGCAGGTTGATTGACGGGCAGACCATAGTCATACCGTTCACAGCAGGAAGCATTTTGACGTACATCCTGTTCATTATTATAATCGGAGGCATCTGCGGTCTGATTCCGGCGATGAACATATCGTCCATCAAGCCAATCAGTGTAGTCAACGGAACATATCGTCGAAAGACAAGGGCAGGCTTGAACAGATTCTTCATCCTTCTTCAGACAATCCTTGCAATTACACTTATTGCTTCCGCATTTGTCCTGGACAAGCAGATGGCCCACATGATGAATATGCCTTTGGGTGGCGACATTGAGAACAAGTTTATAATATCGACAGATACAGATCATACGAACGAGGTCATTCCTATGATGGACGAGATTGCAAGTCTTCCATTCGTGAAGGATGTGGCACTGTCAAATGGATATCCCTCAAAAATCCCTTTCAGCACGGCTCTGATGGAAGAGAAGACCGGGATGACAAATGTCAGCATCATGATCTGCGATACTGAAGCTTTTGAGATGTGGGATTTCGAGATAAAGGAAGATTTCGGCCATCCCCTTGCCTATTCCGTATGGTTTACAGAAAATCTTTATAACTTCTGTGGAAACAGGGACGAAGCTCAGAAGATAGCACAGACATGGAACGGAAACTTCAACCATACAAGAATCGATCATTTAGGAGGAGTATTGGGCAATATTGCCGGGGATAATGCCATGAATGAAAGCATAACGCAATCGAAAGTTGCAGTCATCGTACTCCCGATTGATGATTTCGGACGGTATAACAATGACATACTCATTGAGAC
>JAFYLU010000035.1 GCA_017550025.1 Bacteroidales bacterium
GAAGCACATCATCAAATCTTTTGGCGAATCTGTCTGGACCAAGAGGTGCATGTGAGTGGACATAAATGATTCAACAAGACCCGTGGAGTTCGTTTTGTAAAGTGCAATTGCAAAACTATTGAATCCTCTGTTGTAATCTTCGAGATCTCTGAACATGATCTCGTCTCCGGCCGAAAGGCATAAGTGATAAGTCCTTTTCATAGCATTTATCTGTTTCTCAATCAATCTCTTCAATCTTTCGCCACATCTCTCCCGAAATGCATGAAGCCTATGACAAATGTATATAGTTCCCTCTGAAAAACAATACTTTTCTCCATAAAAAGCCTTACTGCAATACACCTTGGTAAAGAATGCCGCAATTCGTTACCAAGGTGTACTGGTTTTGATGCAATTTTATCCTTTTTCGGGCACACCTTGGCTATAAAGTAGCCATTTCTTTGTCAAGGTGTGTACCCGTCATGACAAGAGAGCATGATGCATGTTCAGGAAGTTAATACTGTTATCAGTGTTTAACCTTCTGTGTATCAGCTGTTTATCTTGTCTCTGTTGTGTAAAATTGTGTAATTACGAAGGTGTTAAGGGGTTGGAGTACAAGTGGTTAGGTGCTGCTGCAATCTTGCAGGTTAGGAATTGAGATTCAGTGTGAGACGAGATGTGGAAATGATGGTGGAGACGAGTCCGCCATCGGACACGTATAGAGGGAGGGACCCGACGGAGACAAGTGGTCGCCAGACCACGCATGAAACGTTGGGAGGGCCGGAGTGAAGCGAAGCGGAACGGAGTCCCCCTCCATCATCTTCACATAGCCTGAAGTATAATATCATAAAAATAGAGTGACTGTTCGGTCATTAGACTTCATAGTCACTCTGTTTTTTCACTGTTATTACAATCAGTCAAGCAGGCCGAGAAGCTTGCTCTGTGAGAGCATGCAAGCTCCGATGGCTCCGGCCTTTTCGCCGAGTTTCGAGAACTTGATTACCGTATCCTTGTTTACCATGTTCAGGGAGTATTTCTGGATCGAGCTCTTGATAGGGAGCAGGAGATATTCTCTTGCGCTTGCCACGATTCCTCCGATGACCACGAGCTCCGGATTGAATATGTTTATCAGTCCGGCTATGGCGCGGCCAAGGGTTGTTCCGATATCTTCTATGACCTCGATGGCGAGCATGTCCTCTTCGTTTATCGCAATGAGAATGTCATTGAGACTTATTTCCTCGTTATGGTTGAACTTGTCCGAAAGAAGTGAAACTCTGCCTTCGCGGAGCTTTTCATGGAATTTCCTGTGGAGTGCCGAGCCGGATGCTCCGGTTTCGAGGCAGCCAGTCTTTCCGCAATGACATATCTGGCCGTTTTCGAACATAGGCATATGTCCGATCTCTCCCGAGAATCCCGATTTGCCATAAGAGAGTCTTCCGTTGATTATCATTCCCATTCCGAGTCCCCATGCCACATTGATGTAGAGCATGTCCTTCTCGTCTTTTGCAGCTCCGCAGATATATTCTCCGTAAGTCATCGCTCTGGAATCATTTTCAACGTATACTGGGGCATCGAGTTCCTCTTCAAGAAGGTTTCCGATCTGTCTGTTCTCTCCTATGAAATAGGTGAAGCAGTATCCTGTCTGATAGTTTACCCTGCCGGAAAGATTCACTCCATAAGCAAGGATCTTGTCTTTATCTATGCCTGTCTTGACAAGATAATCCTTGATTTCAGCGCACAGTTTTCTGAATGATGCTTCTGTGCTTTCCACCTTGACAGGCATGTCGCCGTAATAGTCGACCAGCTGTCCCTTGAAGTCCGTTACAGCCACGCTGACATCATGTTTGCGGATGTCGATGCCTACGAAGTATCCGGCTGAAGGGTTCAGTCCGTATATGCTTGGCCTTCTTCCGCCATTTGTACCCATTTTGCCCATGTCGATGAGGAAACCTTCATCCATCAGCTCGGCGACCAGTTTCGTGATGGTCGGGATGCTGGTGTTGAGCTCTTTGCTTAAGTCGGCAATACTATTGTTGCCCTCGTTCATGCAGAGTGCTATAATACGCTTCTTAAGTCTGGCGTTCTTGCCGTCGATGTTGTTCAGAAATGATTTCATCCGTTTCTCATTATTTGTTTCGCTTTCCTCTTTGTGTTTGTCATGAGTAAGGCGGCAGTACATGTCGGCCAGTCAAATTCTGGTCCGGAATATTCAAATTGATCAGACAAATATAGTTTTTTTTGTCCAAGAAGCATATATATGTACATTAAATTATATTAATCCCGATGTAGTATTTAAAATTTTTCATGATGTCCCGTCGCGCGTTTTGCTGCAGCCGTTCCATAATGTGGCGGAATGCTTCTTATACTGCATCCGGCGGAGCTGGATTGTATATATGAATGAAAATGGGTTGGTAAAATATTTAAAAAATCCTTTTAGTTTGAGTGATAATTTTTAAATTTGCATTGATAAATCAAAAAGCTGATAAGTATTATGGATTTCAAGAAACTTGCGGCTCAGTATAAGAGTGAGCTTTTGGATAATGTCCTCCCGTTCTGGCTTGAGAAGTCACAGGACCTTGAGTACGGCGGATATTTCTCCTGTCTGGACAGAGACGGAAGTGTCTTTGACACCGACAAGTTTGTCTGGCTTCAGGGCAGGGAAGTGTGGATGTTTGCTATGCTTTACAACAGGGTTGAAAAGAAGCAGGAATGGCTTGACTGCGCTATTCAGGGAGCAGAATTCCTCAAGAAATATGCTCATGACGGCAATTATGATTTCTATTTCTCGGTAACAAGAGAAGGAAAGCCTATCATCCAGCCATATAATATCTTCTCGAACACTTTTGCCTGCATGGCTTTTGCACAGCTTGCAGAAGCTACCGGAAGCGAAGAATATAAGGAAATAGCTCTCAAGACATTCCAGCGTATTCTTGACCGTCGCGATGCTCCGAAAGGACGATGGGAGAAGTCATATCCGGGAACTCGTCCTATGAAGGGATTTGCACTCCCTATGATCATCTGCAACATGGCACTCGAGGTGGAGAATATCCTTCCGGACAAGACTATGCTTGATCAGACAATTGACGAGTGTCTCGACGAAATCCTCAATGTCTTCTATCATCCGGAGCTGGGAGTGATGCTTGAGAATGTATCACCTGACGGAACTCCTGTTGACTGCTTCGAGGGACGCGAGATCAATCCGGGTCACGACCTTGAGGCTCTCTGGTTCATGATGAATCTCGGAATACGTCGCAATGACAAGGCTCTCATCGAAAAATGCGTGGAGATCGCCCTCAGCGTCGTTGAATTCGGCTGGGACAAGGAGTACGGCGGAATATTCTACTTCAAGGACATCAAGGGAGCTCCGATGCAGAAGCTCGAGTGGGACCAGAAACTCTGGTGGGTACATCTCGAATCTGCAATCTGCTTCATCAAGGGATATCAGCTTACAGGCAACCAGCAGTGCCTCGAATGGTTCCAGAAGATCCATGACTATATGTGGGCACATTTCAAGGATCAGGAATATCCTGAATGGTATGGTTATCTCAATCGTCGCGGCGAGGTTCTCCTTACCCTCAAGGGCGGCAAGTGGAAGGGCTGCTTCCATGTTCCGAGAGGGCTCTACCAGATCTGGCAGATTCTTGAAACCCTATAAAAACATTCAGGCTGACCAACCGGTCAGCCTGAATTCGTATTTATGCTTCATGATGTTATCTGTATGGCTTTTCCTCCATTTCCCATCCTGTCAATGAGGCAATGTACGGAATCATGCAGCTTGCTACCTTGAGGTGTCCCTTGTAATTAGGGTGCCAACTTGCTCCGAGATCTCCTTCGTAGTCGTGAGCGAATCTTGATACGGTCATGTATGCCACATTCTTAAGACCGCTTACATTTACTGCATTGCGTATATAGTCATAAAGGTATGGATCTGCGTTTGAACCCATGCAGAGAATAGGAATATCTGCTCCGTAATTTTCTTTTATGCTGTTCAGAAGGGAGATGTAGTTGTTTCTGAAATTTGCTTCAAGAGGCTGTTGGTTAGTAGAGAAATCGTTGGTTCCCAGGTAGATGACCACAATGTCAGGAGTATGTGCGCCCATGTCAGGTGTCCAGAGCGGTTCCTTTGCTGTGTTGAATACCTGTCTGTATCTGTGAGGCATATGATATCCAGGACCTGCATTGTCATAGTTGCGGGCTATTCCCTGACCGGAATGGCTGACCAGGTTGAAGTCTGCGCCGAAATATCTTGATGCGATGGCTGCATATGTGAGGTTGCAGTTCTCTGTCTCTGCGAGGAACGGGTCGTCCTTGTCGTTGCTTTCCGTGCCGTATCCGCAGGTGTATGAGTCTCCCACGAACTCTATATGCCTTTCCTTACGGCCGTCAGCCTGAAGGATTTGACCTTCAGTAAGGAAAGAATGTACGGTGAAGCGTCCCTGCTCTCCTTCTGTCCTTTTCTGAAGAATGACCTCGTGCTCTCCTTTTCCGAGACCTTCTGCGAGAACGATCACAGTATCTTTTGCTGCGACAAGGAATTTCCTGTCAGCAACCGGGCACATCTCCTTGTCGATCCAGAGGTTGAACCAGCTGTTCTTTGTGTCAGAACATTTGATGGCAAGGCTCGGACCGTTGAATTTCACACGGAAATAAGTTCCGCTCCAGTCATATGTCACATCGTTTCCGTTCACCTGTGTTCTTCCGGTGTATTCGATGCGGCTGTCGGATGCCGGAGTCTCGATTGTTTCCTTTGCTTTTTTAGCAGAAAGGTCTGCACCTGCTGCCAGACCGAGGCCGGCCATGAGGGTTATGATCAGTTTACGCATATAGGTTGGGTTTTATTTGTCGTCATTATGTGTTTACGCATCAGCAAATGTACATATTAATGCTCAATCCTGATGTGTCCGTTGTGATTTTTATATTATGCTATTCCATGATTCCCGCTTCAGTCCATGCCTTGATCAGGTTCTCGGAGTCCCTGGTCGCAAGTTCCTTGTCGATGCCATAGCGGTCGATGAGGAGTTCTGCCAGTGTCTCTGCTGTAAAGTCCCGGCCTTCTGCCTCCTTCCACAGGAATGCAGCCGTGCTGTTGAGAGAAATGAGCTTGTTGAAGTTGATATGTTCTATTCCTTCCCCTGACACTATGTGTTCTCCGCACATTTCGCGTAGTACAAAACCGTTCTTGAGTCTCATTTTGCCTGTTTTTTGTCTGCAAAAGTATCAAAAAAGACCATTCCCTCAAAACAGTTTATTATATTTGTAGGATATTCATGAATATGTGCTTATGAAGATTGCAATTGCAGGAACAGGATATGTCGGACTGTCCATGGCGACTCTCCTGTCACAGAAACATGAGGTTGTGGCTGTAGATATCGTTCCGGAAAAGGTCGATATGATCAATGCACGCAGATCTCCCATTCAGGATGAATACATAGAAAGGTATTTTGCGGAGCGGCAGCTGAATCTCAAGGCGACTCTCGATGCAGAGGAGGCATATGGCAATGCCGAATTCGTTGTAATCGCAGCTCCGACCAACTACGATGCGAAAAAGAATTTTTTCGATACGTCGGCAGTGGAGTCGGTTATCCGGAAGGTCATTGCATGCAATCCGGACGCGATAATGGTGATAAAGTCTACCATACCTGTCGGTTTCACGGAGTCGATAAGAAAGGAGACAGGAAGCCGCAACATTCTTTTCAGTCCTGAATTCCTTCGTGAGTCCAAGGCATTGTACGACAATCTTTATCCGAGCAGGATAATTGTCGGTACCGATATGGACGATGAGCATCTTGTAAAGGCAGCTCATACATTTGCCGGACTTTTGCAGGAGGGAGCTCTCAAGCCGGATGTCGATACCCTTTATATGGGCTTTACAGAGGCAGAGGCTGTCAAGCTGTTCGCTAATACCTACCTCGCACTACGTGTCTCATATTTCAATGAACTTGACACATATGCGGAGCTTAAAGGTCTGGATACAAAGCAGATAATCGAAGGAGTCTGCCTCGATCCACGTATCGGAGACCAGTATAACAACCCTTCGTTCGGATATGGTGGATATTGTCTTCCGAAAGATACGAAGCAGCTTCTTGCAAATTATGACGATGTTCCGCAGAATCTTGTACGTGCTATCGTGGAAAGCAACAGGACAAGGAAGGACTATATTGCTGACAGGGTGCTGCAGCTTGCAGGATATTATTCATACACCGAAGGACCGGAATATGATGCTGCTAGCGAGAGGCCTTGCACAATCGGTGTGTATCGTCTTACGATGAAAAGCAATTCTGACAATTTCAGGCACAGTTCAATCCAGGGAGTGATGAAGAGGGTCAAGGCCAAGGGTGCGAAGGTCATAGTATATGAACCGGCCCTTGAGGACGGAACCACATTCTTCGGAAGTCGTGTCATCAATGACCTTGACCGTTTCAAGTCTTTATGCGATGCGATAATCGCAAACAGATATGAGGATGTCCTGGATGATGTAAAGGATAAGGTTTATACAAGAGATATATTCAAGAGAGACTGATATGGATACTCATGTTGTGATAATGGCAGGAGGAATCGGAAGCCGGTTCTGGCCTATGAGCACTCCTGACCTGCCGAAGCAGTTTGTAGATATTCTTGGAACGGGAAAGAGTCTCATCCAGATGACTGTGGACCGTTTCATACCGATATGCCTGATGACCCGTTTCTGGGTCGTTACAGGTGAAAGATATGTCGATCTGGTGAAGGAACAGCTTCCCCAGATTCCTGAAGACCATATAATTGCAGAACCTGAAGCCCGCAGTACGGCTCCATGCATAGCATATGCATGCTGGAAGATAAGAAAGAAATATCCCGATGCCAATATAGTCTTTACCCCGGCTGATGCCCTGGTCATCGACCAGAAGGAGTTCAGAAGGGTGATCAGGGCTGCATTGGAGTTCACTGCAGACCAGCATAGGATCGTTACTGTCGGTATCAGGCCTTCGAGACCGGAGACCGGCTATGGTTACATAGCTGAAGGTTCTGCGGTCGAAGGAAGCGAGATATGCAAGGTCGATTCTTTCCGCGAAAAGCCGTCCTTTGAGGTTGCGCAGGAATATCTCCGTCAGGGAAATTATCTGTGGAATGCCGGTATATTCGTGTGGAATGTCGACACCATTACTGATGAGTTGAGAAGGCATGTGCCTGATCTTGCCGCGAAGATGGATGAAATATATGAAGACCTGTATACCGATGCCGAGAAGGCTACGGTGGGAAGGGTTTTCCCGACATGTGAGAAGATATCCATTGATTATGCCGTAATGGAAAAATCGGAATGCATATATACCATCCCTGCCGATTTCGGATGGAGTGACCTTGGCACATGGGGCTCGCTCCGTTCGCTTCTTCCGCAGGATGCCGAAGGAAGTGCCGTCGTGGGTAATGATGTCAGGATGATCGATTGCAAGGGATGCATCGTTCATGCTCCGGATCTGGGAAGGGTAGTGGTGCAGGGACTTGAGGGCTATATCGTAGCCCAGCATGGAGACAGGCTGCTTGTGTGTCGCCTTGATCATGAACAGAAGATAACAGAGTACGCGAAAGATGGCAGATAATTATCTGGAAAAGAAAATGGAGGCTCTCCAGGCCCGAAAGGCAAAGGACCAGAAAGCGAAACAGACAGCGTGGAAGAAGAGAATTGATGCGTACAGGAAGCGTCTTGCCGAAGAAGCGGCCATGAAGGGACCGTCTTCATCTTTCTATGATGTTGCCGGCCACGTGTTTGAAGTCATTCTTCCCGGAACAGCTCCGAAGGATATTCTGAAGTCATATGAACCGTTTGCGTGTCCTTCTTCAGCAGACTTGGCATTCTCTCTGCGTCTTGAATATGTCGATGCTTTGAGGGAACTGGCCCTTGGTGATGTGAAGGAGTGTCTGAACGATGAGCCCCCGTATTTCTGGATGTTCGCCAGGGATGAAAGATATGATTTCGGATTTTCATATACGAAGTCTCATCCTGACTGTATTCTCATGACTTCGGAAGATTATAAGGAAGCAGTCGTATATGTGCAGTCCTCAAGGGCTGAAAGGCTTACGAAGTTTGCCCTTGATAATGCGCTGATGCTGATGTATGCAGCTCGAACTATAGGTGAGGATACCCTTCTGATTCATGCTTCTGTGATCATGAACGCTGATGAAGGATTTGTGTTTCTCGGAAGGAGCGGTACCGGTAAGAGCACTCACAGCCGCCTGTGGCTTGAGAGTATCGAAGGGTCGCAGCTTCTGAATGATGACAACCCTGTTGTCAGGAAGATCGACGGTCAGGTAAGGGTGTTCGGCTCCCCATGGAGCGGAAAGACACCGTGCTACATAAACGAAGATGTTCCCTTGAAGGGAATTGTGCGTCTTTCGCAGGCACCTTTCAACAGGATATCAAGACAGGCCCCGCTTGCCGCATATGCATCTCTTTCCCCTGCATGCTCATGTATGAGATGGGACAGGAAGGCGACAGATGCCCTGCACAGATCGGTAGAGTCTGTCGTCATGAATGTACCAGGATGGCATCTTGAGTGTCTTCCTGATGCAGACGCCGCAATTGTATGCTCAAAAGCTTTGAAGAGTGAGTGATCTGAAGAAATATTTCAGGTGGTATCGTTATGCCATAAGCCCGTTCCGCTGGCAGATGGCATCCATGGTCCTGTGCCATATACTGTTGACAGGCTGTTCGATCGGGTTTGTCTTTGTCAGCAAGGCCCTTGTAGATACTGCAGTTGCCATTCTTGGTGGTTCATCAGTAGAGCTTGGTCTTCTGTTCTGGGCTCTTTGCATGTGCGGGATAATACTTGTACGTATTTTCCTGAATGCAATCCGAAGCTACCTTCAGACGAGTGCAGAGGTTGGAGTTACCAACCGTTTGAGAATAAGGCTTTTTGATTCCCTTCTTCATCTGAAGGATCAGGGTACGGAAAGATACCATTCCGGAGATATGCTTAACCGTCTTCAGGAAGATGTGAAACTTGTGTCCGGTGCATTTGCTGTGTCTGTTCCTGATGCATTTGGAGCAGGCCTCCATTTCCTTGCAGCTTTTGTATATCTGGTGATCCTCGAGCCGCGTCTCGGCCTTGTGATACTTGTTGTCGTGCCGTCATGCGTTCTGGCCGGAAAGTTTATCGGAAGGCGGATGAGGAATCTTACTCATGACATCCGACGGACTTCAGCCAAGGTCCAGTCTCATATGCAGGAGAGCGTTCAGCATGCAGTGATCCTTCAGACTATGGAATATTCTGATAACAGTTCTTCAGTCCTGGAAAACCTGCAGAATGAACTGTATGGCAACGAGGTCAGAAGGGTCAGGTTCACTGTTTTCTCGAGGATATTTCTCGCCCTTGCTTTTCAGGCGGGCCATGCTACGGCGTTTTTGTGGGGTGTATGGGGCATAAGTACGGGTGTGGTGACTTATGGTATGATGACGGCATTCCTCCAGCTTGTAGGGCAGATACAGAGGCCTTTGGCGGAAATGACTAACCGAATACCTTCGATAATTCATGCTACAGCCTCAATTGACCGTCTTGATGAAATCGAAGCACTTCCTACCGAATATGTGGAAGAGCCTGTCTTCTTGGATGGCCCTCTCGGAATAAGACTGGCTGATGTGGATTTCTCATATCCGGAAGTACAGGTGCTGAAAGATTTTTCACACGACTTCATTCCTGGCAGCAGAACAGCTGTTGTCGGACCGACGGGCGTAGGAAAGACTACATTGATCCGACTGCTTCTGTCATTGCTTAAGCCCTCAAATGGAAGTGTTTCCATATATTCATCAGCCTCATCAGTTCCGGTGTCATCTTCAACCAGATGCAATCTGGTATATGTGCCGCAAGGTAACAGTCTTTTCAGCGGTACGATACGTGAGAACCTTCAAATAGGAAATCCTGATGCTACGGAAGAACAGATGTGCGAGGCTCTCCGTACAGCTGCTGCCGATTTTGTCTTTGATCTCCCTTCCGGTCTGGATACTCAATGCTTCGAGGCCGGTGCCGGCCTTTCAGAAGGACAGGCCCAGAGAATAGCTGTCGCCCGCGCTCTGCTCCGTCCGGGAAGCATACTCCTTCTTGATGAGTTTTCGTCAGCCCTTGATGCCGATACGGAGAATCTCCTTATGGAAAGACTTACTGCAAGTCTCCCTTCCCATACAATGATCTTCATCACCCATCGCGAAAAGATCATCGATTACTGCGACAGCATCCTTCGTCTTTAATTCACTCGGTTGTTTGGCTGGCGATTGTATCGTTCCTACAAGAATTGCCCTGTTTTTTGCCGAACGGTATCGATATAGAGTGTATTCTTTCAGGCGATCCCTTAAAAGTGCAAGCCGGATATATCACTCCAAAATAAAATCAGGAGGAAAACTCATGTTTTCCTCCTGATCGTATTATCTGTGCTTATGTTCAGATTAGAGGGCTGGACCAGCAGCTACGAGAGACTTGCCGAGGTCGTTGCCTGTGAACTTCGCGAAGTTCTTGATGAAGCGGCCTGCGAGATCCTTTGCCTTCTCCTCCCACTGGCAAGCGCACTCGTAAGTGTCGCGTGGGTCGAGGATAGCTGGGTCAACGCCAGGGAGTTCAGTAGGAACTGTGAAGTTGAAGTAAGGGATCTGCTTTGTAGGAGCCTTGTCGATAGAACCGTCGAGGATTGCGTCGATGATTCCACGAGTATCCTTGATAGAGATACGCTTACCTGTACCGTTCCAACCTGTGTTCACGAGGTATGCCTTAGCACCAACCTTCTCCATTCTCTTAACGAGCTCCTCACCGTACTTTGTTGGGTGGAGTGAAAGGAATGCTGCACCGAAGCAAGCTGAGAAAGTAGGAGTTGGCTCAGTGATACCACGCTCAGTACCTGCGAGCTTAGCAGTAAATCCTGAAAGGAAGTAGTACTGGCACTGCTCTGGAGTAAGAATAGATACTGGAGGAAGAACACCGAATGCGTCAGCTGAAAGGAAGATTACCTGCTGTGCGTGAGGTCCCTTTGAAACTGGCTTAACGATGTTGTCGATATGATCGATAGGGTAAGAAACGCGAGTGTTCTCTGTCACGCTCTTGTCAGCGAAGTCAATCTTACCATCCTCAGCAACTGTAACGTTCTCGAGGAGAGCGTTGCGGCGGATAGCCTTGTAGATATCTGGCTCAGAAACTGGGTCAAGGTTGATAACCTTAGCGTAGCAACCACCCTCGTAGTTGAATACACCCTCGTCATCCCAACCGTGCTCGTCGTCACCGATGAGGAGACGCTTAGGGTCAGTTGAAAGGGTAGTCTTACCTGTTCC
>JAFYLU010000036.1 GCA_017550025.1 Bacteroidales bacterium
AAAAGCTCTGATTTATGGGGCGATCATCTATACCGTATCTCCGGTGAGCGTCATCCCGGCAGCAGTTTATCATATCTTCGGTATTCTTGATGAAGGAGCAGCCATCGCATTCGTTTACAAGAAGGTCAAGGATAAGATTACTCCGGCAATCAATCTTAAGGTGGATGAGACCATTGAGGATTGGTTCGGTCCTGATTATTCCGTGTCGGATATCGGATATATTGAATAAGAATCCGTAGTTATGAAATCTTCATGTGTTCAAGGCTAACCGACTATAATGAATGATAATCTATGAGACAAAATAAATGCGAGATTATCAGTGTTATCGGAATAATGGCGGCTATTCTGTTGTTTGCCATGGATAGTGCCTTGGCATTATATGATCTTGGCAGTGGCCATGCTATACACGGTAATGCCTATTTTGAAAGGTTCCCTTTCAATTGGGAAACAATAGATGAATGGGGACGGTGGCAGTTTTGCATCATGACCGGGTGGTTTGCCCTGCTGATCATTCCGTGGATTCAATATTTCAATGCGGTCCGTCTGGAAGGACGATTCGGAAAAACTCTTGCGGAGTTTAAGGATGAGCCTTTGTTTTCTGTTTTCTTTACTGTGTTCAATATTGCGTTAGTCATAGGTTGTACACTGTGGTTCATCGAAACAGGCGAGCCAGATGAAAAGGGACTTGTTCTGGAATATGATGAATGGTGGCGAGATTTGTTGAGGATCTATGTGGTCTTTAGTTCTCCATTCTATATTCTTTCATCGATAGCTGCGATATCAGTCAATCATATAAAAAAACGCGGATCAAGCAAGTCATCAGGTAAGCCTATACCGGTATGGCATTGGGTAGTCTCCGCAATTCCGTTTTTGCTCTTGGCATTATCGGTGGCTGACGCACGTTGGGATTTCTTCAGTTTTCTTTGAGAAATGTATCCCCGCATGATAGATTCCATGATACTCTGACTCTATATTGATAAAACCTTAAATCAATATGGAAAAGAAATCAAAATTCAAGAGCCTCATCGCGAGGATTGGGGATGTTCGTTTAAGTCAGATCTGGAATAAGTTCAGAAAACCGTTCAACTTCTGCTGGAAGGCAGGTCTGGCAATTTTTGCGGTTGTGTTCATGATAGATCTGGGCGAGGCTCTGATCGATACCTGCAAGGATCATTTGGGGCTTAAACATTACTGTTGGTGTGACGAAGATCTCGGCAGGAACATTGAGATACGTCACTTCAGCAACAATCAGGCTGCGGCCTACAATAAGATTACAGATGAAAGACTTTCGCCGAAGCTTCGCTGGATTTCATGTGTGCCGGAGAGGGATTCCCTGACAGTCTTCTGTGACAAGGAGGGTAAAAGAGGTTATCTGAATGTGAATACGGGTAGAGTTGTAATTGACGGACAGTATGATCATGCCTGGCATTTCTCCGAAGGATTGGCAGCTGTTGTTGCGGATAATGGCAAGGTCGGTTTCATCAATTATGATAATGAGATGGTTATCCCTGCTGTGTATGACTATGTGGTTGATTACGATTACCTCTTCAAGGGCGGAATCTGTGTTCTTCCTGATAGCCAGACAAATATGTATGGTGCGATAAATAAGCAGGGAGAGTTGAGACTTCCGATGGAGTATTCACGCATCTTCAAGGCATACAATGAGAGTACATGGTATATCAGGAAGGACGGAAAATGCGGACTGGCTGATGCTGATATGAATATCATCTTTGAGCCTGTATATGATAATGTACGATCTAATCCATGTGAAAACAATGCATATCTTACGCTCAATGGTGTCAAGCAGCTGGTTTCATTTGACGGTGAGGTCATCCTGCCGTTTGTGATAGATCAGACCTGGCCGATGAAGTATATGGCCAGATATCACGATGATATGGCTGATGAATATGAGCTGCACCCTTATCTTGTCGGGGTGATGGTTGATTACAACTGCTGTGGAGTGATGGACTCCAGAAACGGAAGGATGGTCGTTCCGGCAATTTATTCAGATGTCACTATGATTTCGAAGGATCTGCTTATGGCGGAAGTGGGTGGTGATGAGGAAAATAACATTGTCTTTACAACAGCCGGGAAGGTAGTGGAGCCATGTTGACAACTCCGGATCTTTCTTTCTTGAGGGCAAGGTCGTTGTAGTTCAGTCTGAAATGGTCTCTTGTGATCACCCTGTTCATGCCGCTGAATCCTTCTGTCGGCTCTCCTTCTGCCTTTCCTTCAAGCGCTTCCTCGGCCATCTGCTGAATGAGCCTGATTCTCTCCAATGTCTCGAAGTTTACTCCGAAGAAGTGTCCGCAATAGAATTTGGTGTAGCTGTTTGCACTGAAATATTCATATGAGTCCTTGCATGTCTGTATCAGAGTCTTGAAATCACAGAATACGAGAAGGTTTCCGTTGCCGAAAGAGTCTCCGCTGTATCCGGTGTCGGTGCCGACTTCGAGGAAAGTGGTCGAGCCGGGCGTATGTCCTGGGGTGAAGCAGGTCTCGAGAGTCCTGTCTCCGAGTTCTATGAGCTGTCCGTGCTCGAGATACTTTATTGTGCCTTTATATTCAGGCATGAACATAGGCACCATCACTGTGTCTGCCGGATTGATCCATACTTCGTCAAAGCAGCCTGCGGCTCCTGCGTGGTCAGGATGCACATGGGTGAGGATAAGGGTTACCGGCTTTCTGGTGATCTTCTTTACAATCTTGTCAAGTTCTGGTATGCTGGTGCCGGCATCGATCAGGACAGCCTTGTCCTTTCCTTCGATAATATACATTGTCTCGGATGACATCGCATTGCCGGAGCCTACCCATGTGTGCTTGTCTATCTTCCTGAATGTCACATTCTTGTCCTTGTAGACTGTCTTGAGGTCTTCGAGAGGATTCCTGAATTGTGCAGCTGCTGACAGGCAGATGACAAGCGTGATCAAAGATAATGTAAATCGTTTCATATAAGTGTAGGCTTAGTTTATTTCGTTGGCAAACAAAGTGCTCCATGCATCTGACGGCATGCTCCAGTCTCCGCGTGGCGACAAGCCTACAGAACCGACTTTAGGTCCGTCCGGCATGCATGAACGCTTGAACTGCTGATTGAAGAATCTGCGTACGAAGGTCTTGAGCCATTTGAGGATGGTCTCGTCGTCGTAGGCCGGTGTCTCGCCTTCGGCCTGGAATGCCTTTTGGGCGAGGAAGAAGATTTTCTCCGGACTGTATCCGTATCTCATGAAATTATAGATGAAGAAGTCGTGGAGTTCGTATGGACCTACGAGATCTTCTGTAACCTGCTGTATCTCACCCTTTTCATTTGCAGGGAGAAGCTCTGGACTGATTGGTGTGTCCACGATGTCGAGCAGGATTTCCCTGACGCTTCTGCCATCCTTGCCCGCTATTCCCTCGAACCTGTTTTCAGCAGCCCATTTCACGAGATGGCGTACCAGGGTCTTCGGTACTCCTGCGTTTACTCCGTACATTGACATGTGGTCGCCGTTGTATGTGGCCCATCCCAGTGCAAGTTCTGAAAGGTCACCGGTTCCTACGACTATACCGTTTGTCTGGTTCGCTATGTCCATGAGGATCTGTGTCCTTTCTCTTGCCTGTGAATTTTCATATGTCGCGTCATGGCGTGAAGAATCATGTCCTATGTCTCTGAAATGCTGCTCACATGCAGCTACAATCGATATTTCACGCGATGTGGTTCCAAGGGCTTCCATGAGGTCGGTGGCGTTGCTCTTGGTTCTTACGGTTGTTCCGAATCCCGGCATTGTGACCGTAACTATCCTTTCACGTGACCATCCGAGCCTGTCAAAGGCGAGTGCGGCAACTATGAGGGCCAGGGTGCTGTCCAGTCCTCCAGATATGCCTATCACGGCTGATTGGCAGTTGATGTGGCTGACTCTCTTTATCAGGCCGGCAATCTGTATCTCAAGGATTTCCCTGCATCTGTAGTCGAGGTCTTCAGACGGTACGAAAGGATGCGGCTCCACATGTCTGTACAGTTTCTTTCCGAAGTCGGTGAGGACTGCATCTCCGATGTTTCTCCTGTCGTAAAGTCTGTAATATGTGGATGCGTCGGTTCCGGATGGCGAGAGGCTTCTGAAACCAGCATTTTTTCTCCTCAATCCCTCAAGCTTTTCAATGTCTATGTCAGCAATGACCATTGAGGAAACTGTCTGATATCTATCGTTTTCAGCAATGAGTTCGCCGTTTTCCCAGATGGATGCTGCTCCGGCATACACATTGTCCTGTGTGGATTCTCCGAATCCTGCTGATGTATATATATATCCGCTGACGGTCTTTGCAGAATGCTGCTTGAGAAGTTCGTTTCTGTAACGGTGTCTCATCAGGACTTCTCTGTCTGAAGAAAGATTCAGGATCAGATGTGCTCCCTGAAGAATATGGAATGATGAAGGAGGTACAGGAGCCCAGATGTCATTTCCCAGCTCTACCGCGAATGTGCAGTGACCTGCTGCGAAAAGCATGTTCGGAGATATGTTGCATCTCTGGCCAGCATATCTGATCTCGCCGAAGAATCCTTCGCGGACCGTATCCTTGCCGTTGCAGAGCAGCTGACCGTCGTTGCGGGCATCTTTAGAGAGAAAGTCTGCACCGGATGCGAACCAGCGGCTCTCTTCCGCGTTAATATATGTCTTTGGCACTATACCCTTGATGTTGCCGTTCCTGATAATCACGGCACAGCTGTATAGTCTGCTTCTGTATGGTACTGGAGCACCAACTGCGATGGTCATAGCTTTTCCGCGGCTGAATTCGAGAATCTTCCTTACTCCGTCTTCAGCTCCCTTGACAAGCAGGCTCTGGCCGAAAAGCTCTCCGCATGAGCATCCTGTGAGCGAGAGCTCCGGGAATGTGATCAGAGAAACTTCCTTGTCGAAGGCCTCACCAGCCAGACGGCAGATTTCTGCAGTATTGTATGTTACGTCCGCAACTCTTACAGTCGGTACAGCCGCAGCCGTACGGATGAATCCATAATTCTTCATTTCTTGTTACTTTAACACACAAAAATAATCAATTATTTCACACAAATCACTTCTTGGGCCGTAAATAATTACGTGCCTTGATGTTAATGTGTTTTGATGCAGCGCCTAAAGTCTTGTGCTTCAGAGTTTTGGTTTGTCATCGTTGCGCAAATATGCGCAACGATGAAGGGGTAACCGGTTGAAAAACAGGGGGTTGAGTGCTGCGGGCCGATAGACTTGGTGAAAAGAAAAAAGACAGTCCGTGAGGACTGCCTTTCTGTAAATATGTCGTTTAAAGTTCTTCAAAATTCACGTCGGTGAACTGTTCGCCGCCGTCACCGTCCTTCATGCATCTTGTCCTGATATATTCGATTACCTCCTCAAGACCTTCTGCAAATTTTTCGAAGTCTTCCTTGTAAAGGAAAATCTTATGCTTGTCGTATGCGAAATGGCCGTTATTGTCTACCTTGCGCTTGCTTTCCGTGATCGTCAGGTAGTAATCATTGCCCTTTGTGGCCTTGACGTCAAAGAAGTATGTACGCTTTCCAGCCCTGACAGGTTTAGAATAAATGTCCTCACCTGAACGCTCATGAGCATTTGCTCCATCGTAATCCTCACTATACATAGCTTATCTTTTTTAAGTAAATCTTTACAAAGTTAAGGATTTTTCTGAAAATGAATGTATCTTTGCCTAAAATATTGACCAAAAATATGCTTAACAGAAGAATTTTAAGGATTAAGGCCTTCAAGGTGCTTTACAGCAGCGTTCTCGCCGGAAACATGTCTTTAGCGGATGCAGAATCACAGCTCGAACTCTCTTGCGAGGCTGCAAGAGACCTTTACATCTATATGCTTGGCATCATCTCTCCTTTGACAAAGATCGCAAAGGACAGGATCGAGGCGGCGAAAGCCAAGTTCAATCCTACAGAAGAGGAGCGCAACCCGAATATGAAGTTCGCGGAAAACGCGCTTGCGAAGCTCATCGATGCTGACGAGGATTTCCAGAAGCTTTTCAAGAAGAAGAAGTTCGACTGGTCGCAGTATGACCTCCTTCTCAAGAAAGTCATGACTTCGGTCGCTTCGAAGGATTATTTTGCCGAATACATGGCTTCACCGGACACTTCGCTTGCGGAGGACTGCAAGCTCTTCACAAGGATCTTCGAGGAGGAATTCGTGGACAGCGAGGAACTTGAGATGATTCTTGAGGACAAATCCCTTTACTGGAATGATGATCTTGCATATTCTTTGACATGGTGCTGCAAGACATTGAACGGATTCGCGAAAGGTGAGGGATGGTCTCTTCTTCCGCTGTACCAGAGCGAGATGCTCAAGGGAGAAGGCGTGGAAAGCGACAAGTATTTCGTAAGGAAGCTTCTCCAGTCATCATTTGCCGGATATGAAAGATACTCGGCAATGGTTTCGGAGTCTGTTTCGGGATGGGAGAAGGAAAGACTCTTCTCGACAGATGTGGTACTCATCGTGATGGGTCTTGCCGAGGCTGCGTCATTCCCTACGATTCCGGTAAAGGTCACCATGAACGAGTATGTGGAGATTTCCAAGTTCTATGGCACACCGAAGAGCCGTGCATTCGTGAACGGACTTCTCGATAAGCTCATTCAGCAGCTTGTCAATGAGGGACAGATAAAGAAGGAAGGCAAGGGCCTCCTCTGATATGAACACATAAATTTGAAATGAATATGTTTACAATTTTACAGGCTGCGACAGCAGCACAGCCACAGGGTGGCGGATGGCAGATGTGGATCATGCTTGCACTTATCTTTGTAGTGATGTGGTTCTTCATGATCCGTCCGCAGAGAAAGCAGCAGAAGGAACTTCAGGCATTCCGTGACAGCCTCAAGAAGGGTGACAAGGTAGTCACTATCGGAGGTGTCTACGGAACTGTATGTGAAATCAAGGAGAACAACGTTCTCATCGAGGTTGACAATAACGTCAAGATCCGCGTGAGCAAGCAGGCTCTCGTAAAGGATTTCACAGATCCTCAGCAGTAGGACCTGGCCTTCAAGGACAATGATGAGAAGACTGTACGATAAGCTTCTTGAACTGTTGAATATCAACGGGAGAGACCTTGCAGTATTTCTGCTTGCTCTCCTGTTGGCTTTTAGTACATGGCTCATCCATAATCTGTCTCTGAAGTACAATGATTATCTTACAGCATCTGTAGTCGCACAGACAAACATGGACGGCCATGCCGGACTTTCGTCGAATCACAGCGAAGTCATTGCCAGATGCCGTGCCACTGGATATAAGGTGATAACCTCTGATATAAAGGCCCGCCGCAATCCTGTCACTGTGAATTTTGCACCTTCCGTCCTTCATCATAAGGAAGATGATCTTTTCTATATCCTTGCTTCGGACCTTGCGGAATATACCCACATGATATATGGTGACGGTGTCACATTGGACCACTTTGTCACAGACACGCTCTTCTTCCGTTTCCCGGAGGTGGATCATAAGCGTGTCCCTGTCCAGCCGGTCTATTCGATATCGTATATGCCGCAGCATATGGGTGTGGGAAATCTGATGACGGCTCCCGATACGGTAACGCTTTATGGCGAATCGCGGATTCTTGCAAAGATCGATAAGATCAATACCGAGCCGATAAGGCATTATGACCTGTCTTCTGATATTCAGGGACTTGTACGTCTTGAAGATATCAAGGGAGTCAGGAAGTCGGTCGATGAGGTGCATTATATGGTCGATGTCAAGAGATATGTGGAGGTCGTGAAGACACTTCCTGTAAGCGTCAGGAATGTTCCTGTGGGAAAGGAACTTGTCATTTATCCGTCTGTTGTTACGGTGAGGCTCAAGTATTCGTTTCCATTGGAAGCGGATCCGGATATGAATCCCGAACTTTATGTGGATTATGCCGACTTCGTGAATTCGTTGAGCGGAAAATGCATGGTGAAGCTCTCCGGCCTTTCGAAGGGACTTATCACATATGAAGTCGAGCCGGTATCTGTGAACTGCATTCAGGAGGAAAGATGATGAAGGTTCTTGTCGTCACCGGAGGAATCGGCAGCGGTAAGTCCGAAGTCTGCAGGATCCTGCGTGAGAGCGGGGTAACTGCTCAATATGATGCTGATACCAGGGTCAAGGAGCTTTATCACAGGCATCCGACCCTTCTCTCGTCGATTGAGTCTGTCCTTGGGATGAAGCTGCGTGATGATGACGGGTCGTTTCTTCCCGCTCTCATGGCGGAAAGGATTTTCAATGACAGGTCTGCATTGCAGAAGGTCGAAAACCTCGTATTCCCGGCCCTGCTGGAAGATTTTGAGGAATTCAAGGCTTCGCATGAGGGGGAGGAATATGTTGTCTTCGAGTCGGCAACCATATTGGAGAAGGATTTCTTCGACGGTTTCGGTGACTTTGTCATATTGGTCAATGCACCTTTTGATGTCAGACTTGAAAGAGCATGTCTGCGTGACGGGGCTGACAGGGATGCTGTATTAAGGAGAATGAACAATCAGAGGCTGATGAATCTGCTTTCGGAGGGACAGAAGGATCCCCGGGTAGATTTTGTCATCCCGAACGAGGGTTCCAGAAAAGATCTGGAACACAATATAAAGGTATTATTAACAGAAAATTTATAGAAGATGAAAACAGACCTTAGCAGAATTCTGGCGATTTCAGGCCAGAGCGGATTGTATCTTTATGTTTCAAATACCAGAACCGGTGCAGTGGTAGAGGCTCTCAAGGACAAGAAGAGAAGTTCTGTTACCGCAAGCAGCAGGCTCACTTCGCTTGCAGATATCTCGATCTATACAGATGACGAGGAAGTGAAGCTTCAGGAGGTATTCCTCAACATGAAGGAGGTACTTGGTGATGCTGACGCACCTTCTGCAAAGTCTTCTCCAGAGGAACTCAAGGCTCTCTTCGAGAAGGCGCTTCCTAAATACGACCGCGACCGTTTCTATGTTTCACACATGAAGAAGGTCGTTGAGTGGTACAACGCTCTCAAGAACTACGCTTCTCTTGATTTCGTAAATCCGGACGAGGAGCAGGAGGCTGCAGAGCAGGAGTAGTCCCGTGATGAAGAAGCTGCAGACATTGACCTTGGGCTGTTCGAAGAACAAGGTCGATACAGAACATATCCTTTCCCAGGTGGAGTCTATTTATGAGGTGATTCCCGAGGGAGAGGATATTCCCGTTGATGTCCTCCTTATAAACACTTGCGGATTCATCGGTGATGCGAAGGAGGAGTCTGTGCAGGCAATCCTCGAAGCAGTCGAGAGGAAGTCACGCGGCGAAGTGGGCAAGGTGATTGTGTTCGGATGTCTTTCCCAGCGTTATGGACATGAACTGCCTGGGCTTATCCCGGAGGTGGACGAATGGTTCGGTGCAAGGGACTTCGACCCTGTCATAAAGGCTTTAGGAGCTGAACCTTCAGAAGAAAAGGCTGTGGAGCGTCATCTCACCACCCCTTCTCATTATGCTTATCTGAAGATCTCGGAGGGATGCGACAGAAGATGTTCTTATTGTGCTATTCCATTCATCAGAGGAGCGCATAAGTCGGTTCCGATGGAGAAACTCGTGGCCGAGGCTGAACATCTTGCAGCCAAGGGGGTGAGGGAACTCATCATCATTGCACAGGATACCACTTATTACGGACTCGACATTTACAGACGTCGTGCCTTGGCCGAACTTCTTCAGAAGCTGTCGGAGGTGGAGGGAATAGAGTGGATCCGCATCCATTATTCTTATCCTGCTGCATTTCCGGAGGACGTGCTCGACCAGATGGCGAACAATCCGAAGGTATGCCGTTACATGGATATCCCGCTTCAGCATATATCTGACAAGGTCCTTGACAACATGCACCGCAATGTAGACGGCGCATGGACAAGGGAGCTTATCCGGAAGATGCGTGAAAGAGTACCGGGCGTGGTGCTTCGTACGACTATGATAGTCGGTCATCCAGGAGAGGGAAAGCGTGATTTCACAGAACTTCTCAAGTTTGCGGAAGAGGCTCGCTTTGAAAGACTTGGCGCATTCAAGTATTCGGAGGAGGAAGGAACCTATGGAGCCGAACATCTTAAGGACAGCGTTTCAGCGAAGGTGAAGCAGGAGAGACTCGATGAGCTTATGACTCTCCAGAGCGGTATTTCATATGAATACAACCAGTCAAGGGTAGGAAGCGAGATTGATGTGATCGTGGATGACTTCACTGACGGAGTCTTCGTGTGCCGAAGCGAATTTGAAAGTCCGGAGGTTGATGGCGAGATTCTTGTGAAGTATGACTCCTCGGTCATGGCTGATGTGGATCCATATTCCCTCATCGGCGAGTTCATCAAGGTCAGGGTTGTCGGAGCTGATGAGTATGACCTTATAGCTGAACCATTGGAAATCTGATTTATATTATGAAGAGAATCCTTTATATGGCCTTCACGGCCTGTCTTCTTGCCGTATCATGCGGCCCGGTAAAGCATGCGGTCCATGTGGAGATGAGACATCCCTCAAAGTCGGGTGTAGAACTTGCCGGCAAGAATATTTCTATAGTATATCTGGAAAACGACAGCCAGCCATCTTCGCAGTTCAGCGGGGCATTTGCAGACGGATTTGCCTATACTCTCGAGAACGATTACGGCACAGGAGAGGGAAGTGTAGGTGTCTATAGAATGAGGCATACAGGCGGGAGCGATTATTCTTCAAAGGATTCCCTCTTCAATCTTCTCATGGAAACAGGGGCGGATGTGGTTTTCCTTCTCGATACGATGAAGTTCGGAGCGATGAGCGTTACAGGTCCGTCGCGTACGGCTGCATCTGCGTCGGTGGATTCATCCTATGTCAGCAGTGCAGCTGTCCCTTATTCCATGACACTTCATTGCTTTGATGCAATGGATAAGACCGAAACAGTCAAGACTTTCACCGGTACTGCTGCAGCGCGTCCGAAGGTGTATTCTGACGGAAATGACGATAAGGACACTGCCCAGGCAAAGGCCTGGAAGGCACTCGGTCCAGAAGGATGGGAAGCCGGAGTAAAGGTGGCTTCTTCATTCAAGTCGCAGTGGAAGCACGAACAGTACAGCATTGTCTATTTCGAGACCGGCAGATGGTATGATGCCATTCTTCTGGCTGAAAGCTATGACTGGAAGGGAGCGATGGACATCTGGATCCAGCTCCTTGAGACCAATGACCCGATGAAGCGCTCGTGCGCCCAGTTCGACATATCCGTAGCATGCTATATGCTTGGAGATTACGCCCTTGCGAAGGAATGGCTTGATCTGTCGGACAAGACCAACAAGCTTCCGATATCTGATGCAATGAGAAAGAGGATAGAGGCTAGAATGTAGCCTCTATCTGTTTGCTTCAGCTGTCGCAACGAGGTCAAGTGCCTCTGCAAGTATCGAAATCGGATTCTTTACTGTCTTTCCTGCAGACATCTCTATCTGCCATTTGCAGGTCTCGCAGTCACAAGCTACGAAGTCCGGCTTGAGGCGGCCTATCTGTTCGAACAAAGGCTTGCCTATAGCCTGCGATACCTCATAATTCTCCTTCTTGAAGCCATAGGTTCCGGCTATACCGCAGCAGTTGCTGTCCAGTACGTCAAGCTCCACACCTGGTATCATCCTTATCAGTTCTGTAGAGAATATACCCCAACCTAATTTTTCCATGTGACATGGAGTGTGATAGGCTATCCGTGCCTTGTAATCTTTCTTGAAGACCATTCTGACCTTGCCTTCGTCAACGAGCTTATAGATGAACCTGGCGGCAAGTTCCACATAATTCCTTATATCTTCATTTTCGATTCCGAGAAGGTGCGGATATTCATCGCGGATGGTCAGACAGCAGGTTGATGAAGTGCCGATCACAGGTCTCTGTCTTTCTGTGATGCTTCTCCGGATGCTGTTTACATTAATTTCCGCATTTCTTTTGGCGGTGTCGGTCATTCCGTTGGAAATCAATGCCACCCCGCAGCATTTTTCCTTTTCAAGCATGTGCACTCCATATCCGAGCGCATTCATCACGCTCACCAGATCCTTTCCCAGCTGCGGATTGTTATAATTCACATAACATCCGTGGAAGTAACTCACATGATGCTTGAAGGAATCCTGGAACTTCATCACATTCCTTCTGTACCATTTCTCGAATGTCTTCGAGGTATATTCAGGTAAAGTCCTGTTTCTGTCTATCTTCAGCGTCGAATCCATCAGCGCTTTCACTGGCTTCAGTCCGAGGGTGAAATTGACAGCCGGTGCCGCCTTTGTTGCTATGCTTCCTATCAGGTCAGTGCTTGCCAGTATCCTGTCGCGAAGATTCGGCATGTCCGTGCTGTATTTGATTCTAGCTGCCTGGATGATGTCACCGATTCTTACTCCGGACGGACATGCGACTTCGCATCTCTTGCAGTTCAGGCAGTATTTCAATGTGTCATCGAAGAAGATACCTTTCTTTAGACGGTGTCTTTCTCCGTCAGGACCCGCCTGTTTCGGACCGGGATATAATGGATTTACCGGCACGACGGGGCAGTATACGGTGCATACCGTACATTTGATGCATTGTTCGAAGTTGTTCTTGCTTATGTTCCGTTCCTGCATTTTCATCGCCTTTCCTCCATTTTTCCGATTATTTCGTCAGCAGCGGCGAGTGCGGTTATCAGTGCAATTCCGCCTCCACAGCCTTCGTGCAAAGTGTTGCTGCCTCCGAGATTGGATCCGATGACATAAAGGTTATCGATTATCTTCCCTTCTTTCGAGGCATTAAGATGATTGTCAGTTATTGCGCCGAATGAGATATAGTTCTGCCTTTTCCAGAAGCTCCTGTCGAACCACTCCGCACGATCGTCAGAGCAGTTCAGGTCAATTCCGAATATCGGTTCGTATATTCCGTCTGGCGATGCGCAGAGCCCTTTGCTGAAGAAACTTCCGCTTGCAAGTACGAAATTGTCCGCATGAAGCCGGATCTCTCCGAGATTGTATGTGCAGATGCTTGATATCCTTCCGTCTTCATCCCTTATGGCATCGATGACCGTATCTCCCGGAAGAAACCTACCGCCGGCCTTTTCAAATTCCGCCTTCAGGGTCATCTGCGAACGGATTCCAGGCACCGAAGGAGGCATTGTCGCAATGAAGATTGTCCTGACGCCGGTAACCTCCCTGATCCTGTCTGTGATCTCTGCATTCTTCAGTCCGAATACAGCAGGAAGAACTACCAGGTCTTCATCTTTTATCATATCCCTGACAAATCCCGCCGCCTTAATCCAGATTTCATCCCTGTCCATTACCCTGGCTATGTTTGTCGCCCTCATTTCGCTCGGATTGTTGCGCAATCTCTCCATCTCCTCAAGCTTCAGAGATTCAACCCTGCATCTTGTGCCGTGGCTTTCAAAGGATTCTGCGAGGAATGAGGTGTTGAAGTCAAGATATCCTGAAATGTTGACAATCAGTGCCTTCTCTGCAATCTTTTCGTCTTTTGAATCAAGGGCAGTGAAATCGCTGACCGTCAGCCATGATGGCTTTCTCTCTCCTGTCGGTGTGATGCGCCATGTGTTCCTGGTGCAGTCTCCGCTTGTCCTGATTCCGCAGGACATGAGGAAATCCCGGGCTTCCATAGCATATTTCCTTACCTTTTCCTTTCCAAGAACAGAATACGGATGATATTCAGGAAGCTTATCCATGTCTTCAACAGGATTACTGACTTCCGTACCGTCGGGAAGTCTGCAGAGCAGGTCGAACGAACCTGAAAAGAAATGCATGGCACTCTGTCCCGCAGATACTATCGCACACTTCTGTCCGGCTTTCTGCAGTCTTATTCCGCATGTCAGGCCTGCCAGTCCTCCACCGATTATGATTGTATCGAATTTCATGATGACTTATTCAGCTTCATTAGTTCCTCTTTCCTTTCCTTCAAGTCCGCATACTCCCGCATATATCCACTGGGAATATTCGCTTTCCCTCAATGTGTCTCCCCAGCAGATAGGGTACATGCCTTTCCATCTCTCATTCAGAAAGTCTTTCAGGTCATCCTTTGCGCGCGCTGCGCATTTATGTGATTCCGCAAGCATTCCTGCTGCCCTGCACGCACACAGCTCTCCCTGACATGTGCCCATTCCTGCTCTTGTCCTGCGACGCAGGTCCACGAGATTATGCACATCAAGTTCATCGATGGCATATTTTACTTCTCCGACTGAAACTTCTTCGCATTCGCATACCAGACTTGCCTCGTGTCCGTCTTTCAGACCGATGTTGAAGGCACGGTCTCCATGTCTGCTGACTGAAGCCTTGTGAGTTGTTCCTGTCTTTGTCCAGGTCTTCGCTGAAATCTCGTCAATATTCTCCCTTATCGATCCCGGAAGAGGTGTGTTCATGGTTATGCAGCTCTGCTCAACTCCCAGTTTCCTGCATACCAGGTCAGTGGCCCATTCGGCCATAAGCCTGTATGTCATCAGTTTGCCGCCTGTTATGCTGATGAATCCGCCGACCCCGTCGCGTGTTTCGTGGTCGAGGAGCACTATGCCTCGGCTGATGTTTCTTCCCGAAGGGTCATCGTCAGTCGCGACGAGAGGACGCACTCCTGCATATGCCCGGAGGATTCTTGTTGAAGCAAGGCTCGGAGCGAGCTTCTCTCCTTCCTTGAGAAGGATGTCCACCTCGTCCGGAGTCACATACATGTTGTCAACCTCTTCGAAAGGAACGCGGCTGGAAGTTGTACCGATCAGGCAGATTGTATCTCCCGGCACAAGAATATCGGCATTTGCAGGCTTGCGGCATCGGTTCAGGACCACATTGTTTACCCTGTGTCCGAAAATCAGAAGGGCTCCCTTTGCGGGGAACATGTTTATCCTTACCCCTGCCATTTCGGCCATGCGCTGCCCCCATATGCCTCCGGCATTGACTGTTACGGGTGCGTAATATTTATCTGTCTGTCTGGAAATGTGGTCGTATACTTCGGCGCCGATGATTCTGTCACCTTCTTTCAGAAGTGATATGACCTCGCTGTAGACTTTGACCACAGCGCCGTGAAGCTTTGCGTCGATGATGTTGGCGGATGTGAGCCTGAAAGGATCTACAGCCCCGTCAGGGACTTTCACGGCTCCGATAAGGTCCGGATTTGCTGACGGCTCTATGCGAAGCGCTTCGGCAGGGTCAATGATTTCAGCGTTGATTCCGGCTGCGTTGCATGATCCGACGAATTTTGCCTGATAACCGAGGTCGTCTTCCGGCAATGTCAGGAAAAGTCCTTCCGTCTCTTCAACACAGTGTCTGGCAATGCGGCGCAGGATCATGTTCTCCCTGATGCATTCTTCTGCCGATTCCCTGTCGGTGACAGCATATCTTGCGCCGCTGTGAAGCAGACCGTGATTTCTTCCGGTCGCTCCCGTAGCGATGTCGTGGCGCTCTAAAAGAAGTACCTTGAGTCCTCTCAATGAGCAGTCTCTTGCAGTTCCGGCACCTGTGATGCCTCCGCCTATGATGATAACATCAAACTCGTTCACCTTTCCTGCCATTTTCATTTCTTTGATCAAATACTATCTCACGGAAAAAATATAACCGGAACTCAGGCAATGTTGCCATGAGATTCCGGTTGATATCTTATTTGCGTTTTCTTGATGCCCTGCGGTCCTTTCTTTTCTGGACTCTCATAGCTTTTCTCTCTAATCTCAATTCTCTCTTGTGAGTAAGCATGTCCTTGAGATTGTCTCCCATGTTTTCGCTGAAGATCGGGAATCTCTGTCTGATCAGTGCAATCTTTTCGTTGATGAAGGAATTGATGTGTCTTTCCTTCTTTGCCTCATGAATCTCATCGAATGTCACGAGGATGCACGTCTCCTCCGCCTCGCTGAATTCATGGTTGATGCCGCCTCCGAACATCTTCATGGTAGGGGAGAGGCTCATGTATGAGTTTACAAGCGGCGGAATATTCACTCCGTGCTTGCGTACTTCCGCATTGAGCAGCTTGTAGTCTTCGTTGAAGTCATCAGCTGTGAGGATGCTGTCCATATATGCCCTGTCAGTCTCGATCTTGAGAGGGTCCATAGGTACAACGAGCTTTTCCTTGTCCTCGAAATGCTTGAAAAGGAAATGCTGAATGAGGTCTCTTGCCTCGCGGTTGTAGTCCGGATACATTGTCATCTTGCCGAAGAAGTACTTCATGTTGGTCTTCTCCACGATCAATGCTCCAAGTCCGTCCCAGAGGTTGTCAAGGGCGAAGAGTGCCTTTGCTCCCGCCTGTCTGCTCTGATATTCCGGAGCTACGAAGCTTCTTCCGAGCTCGATGGTATATGGGAGATATTCCTTGATGAATTTCTCCGAGAAATGGAACATATGCGATGTCGCCAGCATCGGCTGGCCGTTTTCGTCGAGCTTGATGTCGCTTCCCAGAATATATCGGTATCCTCCAAGAATCTTTTCAGCTTCGGGATCCCAGACGATAAGCTGCTGGTAAGGATTTTCCATTGTATCGAAATCGTCGATGTCCATCGAGAGTCCGCTTCCGCCCCCTGAATCTCTGAATGCCTCTTCGCGAAGTCGTCCGATCTCCTTCATTACATTAGGAGAATCATGGTGGTTCACGATATATATCTCGTTATTGCTCTTGTTTGTGTCCCTGAGCTTCTTTGCAGGTGTAAGCTCGGCCTTCAGCAGTTCCGTGCTTATAGGTGCTATTATAGGTTCCATAGGTCTGGGAATTAGAGTTCGTACGCCTTGCCTTTGATGATCTGTGCCCATTCGAAGTCGCTTTTCGACTTGTCAAGGTCAGCCACAGGAATCGGCTTGCCGATGGTTATCCTGTATTTTCTTCCCGTGCTCCTGTACATTTCATTCGGCAGAAGCAGCATGGCGATATTGAATTTAAGTCCTAACTTTTTCTGAAGATTCGCTATGCGGTAAAATCTGTTCGAATTCTCGCCTTCAAAATGGATCGGTACTATGTCTCGACCTGTCTCACGGCTCTTCTTTACGAATGACTTACCCCATGCAAGGTCTTGTATCTTGCCGTCAGTCTTTCTTGAACAAAGTCCTGCAGGGAAGATAAGCATCTGATGGTCAGATTCATATGCGTCATTGATCAGCTTTGAGAGATTTCTTGACTGACCGCCCAGCTTGTTGATCGGGATGCCTAACGGAGCCATGCCCTTGAGGTTCATGAGAAGGTCATTCATCAGGTACTTGATGTTTCCGTCGTACTCTCTTCCTATTATGGCTCCCAAAGCAACACCATCGATGGCTCCGAGCGGATGATTGGATACGAAGGTATATTTCCTGCCGTCCTTCGGAAGGTTTTCCCTTCCTCTTACTTCAAGCTCTACACCAAGATACTCCATGCCGTGTTCGCAGAACTCCACTCCGAGATATCCCTGCTTGAGATACTCGTTTATGAAATCAAGATGCATGAAATTCTTGAACCAGTTAATCAGGAATTTAGGGATGTATCTGCCCTTCTTTCCTGCTCTGGCTTTTATAATTGCTTCAATATCAAGTATCTGTGGATCTCTTTCACTCATAGCTGTAAATTTTGATAGCAAATATAGTCAAAATTATTCTTTCTTTACCGGATCACAGGTCAGTCCGACACCCAGTTTCTTGAATATCTTTCTGTCCACTTCGCTCAACATGACAGTAGAATGTACCTGGCAGCCGTCAAATTTAGGCAGCTGTTCGAGTGCCTTCCTGCAGTTCTCGTCGTGGATACTGAGCATTGATATTGCTACAAGGACTTCGTCAGTGTGAAGTCTCGGGTTGTGTCCGTGAAGGAAGGATACCTTGGTCTTCTGTATAGGGGCGATCATTTCCTCCGGAATCAGCTTTACATCGTGAGGTATGCCTGCAAGATGCTTTGCCGCATTGAGGATAAGTGCCGCACTCGGACCGAGAAGAGAGCTTGTGCATGATGTGATGATGGTTCCGTCCTGAAGCTCGATCGCTGCAGACGGTACTCCGTAGAGCTCCTTCCTTTCACGCGCAGCCACTGTTGTCCTTCTGTATTCTGTGGTAAGCTTCGCCTGCTTGAGGATGAGCGAAATCTTGTTGACCTCATTCTCGTTGGTTCCCTTCTGGGCAAGGTTGCAGAGGGCGTAATAGTAACGCCTTATGATTTCCTCTCTTGCGGCGTTGCAACATACATCCTCGTCGCTGATGCAGAATCCCAGCATGTTCACTCCCATGTCTGTCGGCGACTTGTAAGGGCTTTCTCCGTAGATGCCTTCAAACAATGCATTCAGCACCGGGAATATCTCGATGTCCCTGTTGTAGCTTGACGCGATGGTTCCGTATGCTTCGAGGTGGAACGGGTCGATCATGTTGACGTCATTGAGATCGGCTGTCGCAGCCTCGTATGCGATGTTTACAGGATGCTTGAGAGGGAGATTCCACACAGGGAATGTCTCGAACTTTGCATATCCGGCCTTTATGCCTCTCTTGTTTTCGTGATAGAGCTGGCTCAGGCAGACTGCCATCTTTCCGCTTCCGGGACCAGGTGCAGTCACGACTACGAGAGGCCTGTTTGTCTCGACATAGTCGTTCTTTCCGAATCCTTCGTCGGAGTCGATGAGAGCTACGTTGTTGGGATATCCTTCGATTGTATAATGATAATAGACCTTGATGCCGAGTCTTTCGAGTCTCTTTCTGTATGCGTCGGCGCTGGACTGACCGTTATAATGAGTCATGACCACGCTGCTTACATATAATCCGACATTTTCAAATTCGGAACGCAGACGAAGTACATCCTCGTCGTATGTGATGCCGAGGTCACCGCGGACCTTGTTTTTCTCGATGTCCTTTGCGCTTATGACGATGAGGACTTCTGCCTCATCCTTCAGCTGTATGAGCATCTGAAGCTTACTGTCCGGCTTGAATCCGGGCAGCACACGACTGGCATGGTTGTCATCGAATAATTTACCTCCGAATTCGAGGTAAAGCTTATCTCCGAACTGAGCGATACGCTTCTTGATCTGTTCGGACTGTATCTTGAGATACTTTTCGTTATCAAATCCGTGTTTCATACGGATTGCAAAGATAACCAAAAAAAATTCTTATTTTTGTCAATCGTTAGACAAAATTATGTTTTTTATGAAACAATACATCGAAACCAATAGAGAAAGATTTCTCGAAGAACTGTTTTCAATCTTGAGGATTCCTTCCGTGAGCTCCCTTGAAAAGCATAAGCCAGACATGTTCAGATGTGCAGAAAGGCTCGTTGAACTTCTCCTCGAAGCAGGAGCAGATGAGGCTGGCGTATATCCGACCACAGGACATCCGGTAGTCTTCGGTCAGAAACTTATAGATCCGTCACTTCCTACTGTCCTGGTATACGGACATTATGATGTGCAGCCTGTGGATCCGATAGAATTATGGCATTCGGATCCGTTCGAGCCGGAGATCCGTGACGGAGCTATATATGCCCGTGGAGCGAATGATGACAAGGGACAGCTCTTCATGCATATAAAGGCATTCGAGTTCCTCGTACGCAACGGAGGACTCCGTCATAATGTGAAATTCATCCTTGAGGGAGAAGAAGAGATCGGAAGCCCTTCACTCGCTGCATGGGCTTCGCAGAACAAGGAACTTCTCGCAGCAGATATCATCCTTGTTTCCGACACCACCATGATTTCGGAGTCGGTACCTTCGATCAACTGCGGTATGCGCGGACTTTCCTATGTCGAGGTCAAGGTTACCGGACCTAACAAGGACCTTCATTCAGGTCATTACGGCGGAGCGGTCGCAAATCCTATCAATGTCCTCTGCGACATGATTTCATCCCTTATCGACAAGGATGGCCATATTACCGTAAAGGGATTCTATGACGATGTTGTGGTCCTTTCGGATGAAGACAGGGCAAAGCTTTCCCGCGCTCCTTTCGATCTTGAAGAATATAAGGAGTTCCTTGACATCAAGGAAGTCAAAGGTGAGGAAGGATATACTACCCTTGAGCGCACAGGCATCCGTCCTTGCCTTGATGTGAACGGAATCTGGGGCGGTTACACCGGAGAGGGTGCGAAGACTGTTCTTCCGTCAGTGGCTCATGCGAAGATCTCGATGAGACTCGTTCCTAATCAGGACAGCGCTACCATCACAAAGCTTTTTACCGAGCACTTCCTTTCTATAGCACCGGACTATGTCAAGGTGGAGGTCATTCCTCATCATGGTGGAGACGGCTTCCTGATCCCGATATCGTCCCCTGCATATAAGGCAGCGGAGAAGGCTATGACAGAGGTCTATGGAATCGAGCCTGTTCCGTCACGTGGTGGCGGTTCCATTCCGATTCTGGCTGATCTTCAGCGTATCCTCGGCATCGATCCTCTCCTTATGGGATTCGGCCTTGAAAGAGACACTATCCATTCTCCGAACGAGAGCTATCTCCTGAAGCAGCTTTATGCGGGAATGGAAGCAATCGCGTTATTCTATAGATATTATTAAACATATGAACAGAAAGCAGTTATATGAACAGATCCAGGCGAAGAAGAGCATGCTCTGTGTAGGTCTGGATGTCGATTTCAACAAGATGCCGGAACATGTCAAGGCTCTGGCTACTCAAGGAGAACTTGCAGTAAATGGTGAGATTTTCAAAGGCAAGGCACGTTCCATTGTAGAGTTCAACAAGGCAATTGTTGATGCTACTGCAGCGCATTGCGTGGCATACAAGCCGAATCTTGCATTCTATGAATGCTATGGAATCGACGGCCTTCGTGCTCTTGATGCAACAGTTGATTATATCCGCACGAATTATCCGGAAATCTTCCTCATCGCTGATGCGAAGAGAGGTGATATCGGAAATACCGCGAAGATGTATGCAAAGGCCTTCTTTGAGGAAATGGACTTCGATGCAGTGACCATCGCCCCATACATGGGAGCTGACAGTGTCACACCTTTCCTCGAGTATAAGGACAAGTGGGCCATTGTTCTTGCACTGACATCAAATGCTTCGGCATATCAGTTCCAGAATGCGCAGAAGGACGGCAAGCCTCTTTATCAGGCCGTGATGGAGGAGATGATGGAGATCTCTACTCCTGACAACATGATGTTCGTTGTGGGAGCCACAAAGGCTGACAAGCTCGAGGAGCTCCGCAGCTTCTGTCCGGACAACTTCTTCCTTGTTCCTGGTGTAGGAGCGCAGGGAGGTTCGGCAGAGGAGGTCATTGCACATGGATCGAACGACCATGGCGGTCTTCTCATTAATTCTTCGCGCGGAATCCTTTTCGCAGACAGTACGGAGGATTTTGCAGCGGCGGCAGCCAGGGTAGCAGCCCAGACCGCCAACCTGTAGTCTGTGCCTGATTGATATTGAAAGCCTTCCGGGAGTGTCCTTCCGGAAGGCTTTTTTTACCTACCTCGTCATGCCCGACCCGATCGGGCATCTCGTCGGAACAGATCCCCGGTCAAGTCTGGGATGACGATGGAAAAAGGTGAAGAAAGGCGGCAGAAATCTTGTTTTATCAGGCTGTTATGGCTAACTTTGTAAGTTATTCAGAATGTCTTTTAAAATTCAAATAATCATGAAAGTATCTCATCTGTTGTCGGGCATCTTTGCTGCTGCTCTGATGCTGACCGGCTGCCTTGCAGAACCGGATTTTGAACCGGTTCAGGAAGGTGGTATCCCGATCAATGTGGACGGATCCATCAATCAGGTGGCGACAAAAGTAAATGCGCATGGATTCGAGGACAAGGATGCCCTCGGACTTTATGCCGTGAACTACGAGAATTCCAACAATACCCCGGGAACCCTTCTCGACAAGGGCAACCAGGCCGATCATGTCAAGTATATCCTTGACGAGTCGAACGGAAAGTGGAATCCTGTGAAGCCAGTGTATTTCAAGGATGTCAATACAAATGTGGACATATATGCGTTCTATCCGCATGCCGAACCTTCGAGCGTGTCTGCATACAATTTCGAAGTCCAGAAGGATCAGAGTATGCCGGAGAGAGACGGCAGGCTTTCCGGCTATGAAGCTTCCGACTTCCTTTGGGGCAAGGTGGAGAATGTTGCTCCGACCGAGTCGAGGATCAAGGTCAAGCTCAATCATATGATGTCCGGTGCGCAGGTGATTCTTGCAAAGGGAACAGGATTCGATGAGGCTGGTGACTGGGATCTCCTTGACAAGAAGGTACTTGTGGCCAATACAACCCGCAAGGCTTCCATTGATCTTTCAAATGGTAAGGTCACTCCGATCGGAGGACCGCAGGCGACAGGTATAGTGATGTCATCGCAGAATGACGGTTCCTTCCGTGCCGTTGTGGTTCCGCAGACAGTTGAAGCTCTCTCACCTCTTTTCAATATCACGGTAGGTGGGGTGACATATGGATTCAAGAAGTCTGCCGATTACAGCTATGAGGCAGGCAGGCTTCATATATTCACCATTACCATCAACCGCAAATACCCTTCAGGAGAATATGAGTTCGTCCTCACCGATACACAGATCACGGACTGGAAGGAGGACATCAATACCCATGAGGAAGAGGCACGACAGTATTACTGCGTCAAGTGTGAAGAGCCGGGAACTCTTGGCAGGATCATAAGGGCAGATGGCAAGAATCCGGACAAGATCAGGAATCTCAAGGTCTCAGGTAAAATCCATATGGGGGATTTCTACTTTATGAGGGATTCTATGACTCTGCTTCAGTCCGTTAATCTGAAGGAGGTCATGATCATGCCAAGCTATCGTTATGTGGCATATGATGGTAATGGGGCTCATGAATTGATATTAGATTATAAACTAGATGATGTGTGGGGAGAATTACAGAAATTATATCCTGAATTAAATTCATGCTCGGATGCAGAATATTCTGAAGCCGATGCGATTCCAACCAGTGCGTTTGCCAACAAGTCTACGCTTGTGAATTTTGTGTTCCCGGAGTCTATAAACAAGATTGCAAACGATGCCTTTTATAACTGCTCTCTTTTGTCAGGTGCATTGATTATCCCTGATGGGGTCAAGGAAATCGGATCTTATGCTTTTTATAATTGTAAAACCATTTCATCTCTTTCACTTCCTGTTGGTCTGGAAAAGATTGATGAAGATGCATTTGAGGGATGTTCGTCATTGTCCGGTCAGTTAAGTTTGCCTTCTACCTTAACATACATTGGAGCTTGCGCCTTCAATAGCTGTAGTGGATTAAGCGGCAATCTGGTTTTGCCGGAAAACCTGTCTTATGTGGGAGACTGTGCATTTCAGAGTTGTAGAGGATTTACAGGGGATTTGAGGATACCTGAGTCACTTAAACAAATACCTTCTTCATGTTTTTGGTGTTGTGAAGGTTTTAACGGCAGACTGATCCTTCATGATGATCTGAAGCTTTCAGGTCATGCCTTTGGCCATTGTAATTTCCAAGGTGAGCTGGTTCTTCCGGCAAATCTGATGGAAATACCAGCCTACTGCTTTTATCATACTGATTTCTCCACAATAGCAGGTTTTCCGGATGAATTGTTAGGTATAGGACAGAATGCTTTCGATGGCTGTAATCGACTTATGGGAGAAATCGTATTGCCTGAATCTTTAGTGTCTTTAGGTTCCCAAGCGTTTTATGAGTGTCGTACCCTTCAGGGAGTTACTCTTCCGTCAAAACTTGCAGTCATCGGTTCAGGGGCTTTCAACTCATGCTATGGACTTAACAAGATAGTCAGCAGGTCTACGACTCCTCCTGTCATCCAGTCCGGAGCATTTGACGGAGTGGCCAAAGACAATTTCACAGTCGAGGTCCCTGCTAATGCCGTCAAAAAATATCAGGCAGATTCTAAATGGGGAGAATTCAAGAGAATTGCCGCTCACTATGACTTCTCTATCAGCCGCAATCTTTCCCGCACTCTTAATGCAGGCAAGTCACAGACTTATGTTCTCCGTGCCCCGGCAAACTACAAGTGGTCAGTACAGAGCAAGCCTTCGTGGATTGAGGTCACACCTTCAAGCGGAACCGGTAAGACAGAGGTAACTGTTACTTTTGCCGAAATGACAGATTCCCAGGTCGGAACCTTTGTGTCAGGACGACGCGACGAATGGAATAATTATTATGAAGATACATACGCCGGCCGTGCCGGTGAAATCGTGTTCAGCCTTGATGATGTGTCCGGATATACGACTTCCATGACAGTAGAGCAGTACGATTATGAATATGGAGACGGAGATGTCCTCCAGCTCAACCAGGCAAAGAACGGCAACGGAGTCAATATCGTCTTCATGGGTGACTGTTATGATGCCCGGGATATTGCCAAGGGTTCATACCTTGCAGACCTTCAGGAGGCCGTCGGTCACTATTTTGCAGTGGAACCATACGCTACCTATAAAGACTGGTTCAATGTCTATGCTATATTCGGTGAGTCTTCTGACAGCGGAATGGGAACAGTAAACACTATCAGAGATGCGAGATTCGGCAGCCAGTATGCCCTCAACGGAATATGTCCCGATTTCAACACTTGCTACGAATATGCTTCCAAGGCCATTCAGGACATGAATCCGAGCCGGACCCTCGTCGTTCTTGTTGAGAATACCACAGAGTATGGAGGAATCTGCTATATGTGGGGAGATGGTTCAGCCATTGCCTGCTGCCCTAAATCTGCTGATGCCTATCCTTATGACTTCCGTGGTATAGTCCAGCATGAGGCCGGCGGACATGGATTCGGAAAGCTTGCAGACGAGTATATCTACCATAATGCATTCATTGAAACTTGTGGATGTAATTGCTGCTCGCATCTTGATGATCTGCTCGCAGGAAAGTCGCTCGGCTGGTACCGCAATCTTGAGGCAACTGCTGACATGAACCAGGTCGGCTGGGCTCATCTCATATTCAATCCGGACTATTCGGATGTCGTGGATATTTACGAAGGAGGATATTTCCATAGTCGTGGTGTTTTCCGTTCCGAGCCGACAAGCTGTATGAACAACAATATCCCATATTTCTCGGCGATCTCCCGCCAGGCAATAGTGGAAAGGATAATGCAGTATGCCGGAGAAGATTTCACCCTCGAGAACTTCTATGCAAAAGACAGTGATGCATTCGGAGCAACTACGAAGGCTGTTGCGCCTGGCCTGCCTGTAGAGGGAGTCTTCAGCGGAAGACAGCATGCCCCTGTCTTCATGGGAGACAGACCTGAATTCGCGAAATAGTATCCACTTGTGTAAAAGAAGAAGATTATGAAAAAGTATATTTCAATACTTGCTGCGATGGCAGCATTGATGTCCTGCCAGAAGGAGGGAATCGATACTTCTCTTACGGCGGGCGACGAGATCAGATTCGTGCTTGACATTCCTTCCACAAAGGCTACGGCGTCGGGTTTCGAATCCGGTGACCAGGTGTCTGTATACGCAGTGGAATATGAGGGACAGCAGGCTCCGGAGCTGCAGATAGCGGGAAACTTCCTGAATAACGAGAAACTTACATTTAACGGCTCGAAGTGGACTGCAGCCCATCAGCTTTACTGGAGCAGCAAGCCATGTGACTTCTATGCCATATATCCGTATCAGGATCTCGTTTCTGTTGAGGAACATCCTTTCAAGGTCGCAACCGATCAGAATGCCATCGTTTCCGAATATGAAATCGAGGACGAGGGAAATGTTCCGGATTTTGTGATAAACGGAGTCAATAAGGGCCCTGGAATCCAGATTGATGATCTTATATGGGCCCCTGTGAATTCCGGAACATATATCTCTTATTGGGAGGCTATGGAGGTGTGCCCGGAAGGCTGGCGTATGCCTACGAAAGAGGAATTCCTCTCGCTTGCCGCTCACCGTTCTAAATTCTCAAACGGATGCTATTTCTCCGGATCCGTTCCTTTCAACTCCAATGTAACCAAGATGTGGTTAGATGCAAACGGCAGGGAACTTCATGGCGAAGATGCTGAAAAGACGAAGATCTACTACAGGAACAGCATAGGTTTTTACTGGACTTCTGAAAGAGTAGGTCCGTTGGGAGCAAATACTTTCCGCTTTTCAAAAGACGGAGTTTCTACCGAAGGTCTTAATATAGCCGAGTATTATTGCTCTGCCCGTTGCGTGAGAGAGGCGGACAAGAACACTCCTACAGGCAATCTCGACGGTTATGAGGCAAGTGACTTGCTTTGGGCCAAGGCAGAAGATGTTGAGAAAAAGGATGGATCTGTAAAGCTTCAGTTCAGACATATGATGTCGAAGTGTGTTGTCAAGGTTGTCAAAGGTGAGAAGTTCGAGGGAGAGATTCCGAACGATATCGTATGCCAGCTTTACAATACGGTGACATCTGCAAAACTTGACTTCACTCATGGATCAGTTCAGAAGGATGCGATGGGAGAGCGCAAGACAATCACAATGAAGAAGTTGTCCGATACAAGATTCGAGGCTGTTCTTGTTCCGCAGAACATCGAGAACCGTACTCCGCTTATTGCCGTTACAATGGGTGGAATCGCTTATCTTCTCGAATACAGCCTCTCCTTCAAGCCTGGACATGTCCATACCATCAATCTTATCCTGAACACATCTCCTGACCAGGAGAAGATCGATATATCTATCGATGCAGAGACCGGAGGCTGGGAATAACGGGTAAACATGATGAACTATATGATTTCAGAAGAAATGACCATATATGAATCTCCGCGAATAGAGGTCCTGACCATGATGAATGAAGATCCTGTCCTGACGGACAGCGACGGTTACGGATTCGGTGTGGGTGATTGGGAAACCGGCGAAGATGACGGAGGAGTTGCAGACTGATTCCGTCATTCATAAATACAGAAAACGAGGCTGTTACATCATCATTGTAACAGCCTCATTTTTATTCTGCATATGCCTCCATGAAGAACAACCGCCTCATTCCTCGGGAGATGTCGTATGAGGAGCATCTTCCAGGCTCTGCCGTGCAGTCTGCCCCCTTGAGGTCACAAACATATAGCTTGTCTATAAGTGACAGATACATTGTCGAATATCTGATGTCGATATGCCTCTGCAAGTCGCAGGCGTATTCCATTGTCAGACGAACCTCCTCTTCTGACAGGTCATCCTTGCAGAAGATATACAGCCCGTATTCGTCGAATTCTCCGTAGAATCCGGAACCTACCTTGCTGATCTTGCTCTCTATGATACGCCGCAGTGGCTGGGCGAGTCTCCAATATTCGTATTCGGTCTGACCGATGTAGCGGCCGTCCTGAAGTCCATATCCGTAACCGCTCCTTATGATCTGGTCCATTTCCTCCCTGTCTTCAGAAGTAATGTCGATTCCTGCCATTTCCTTCAGGAGGTCGTGGGCAACATCCTTCCTTGGTTCCATGGCACGAGTAACCTCGATGCCAAGACTCTTGTCCGGCATCTGAAGGTCTGGTCTGTCTTCGTTCTGAAGAGCCTCGTACCTGCTTCCCAGAAGGGTCTCCAGGGTCAGCCGGGCGTAACGCTCAAAGAAGCATGTGTCGAATTTTCTTTTTGCCATAGACGGTCTTATTCAAATTCCTTGGCGAGTCCTCCCTCGCTGGTCTCTCTATATATAGGCGGAAGATCCTTGCCTGTTTCTTTCATTACGCGTACCACCTGATCGAAGCTGACTCTGTGCAGGCCGTCTGTGTAGAGTGCATAGATTCCGGCATCCATGGCGCGCGCTGCGGCATAGGCATTTCTCTCGATGCATGGGATCTGGACAAGACCTCCGATAGGGTCGCAGGTAAGGCCAAGATGATGTTCGAGTCCCATTTCAGCAGCATATTCTATCTGTGACGGGCTTCCTCCCATCAGCTGTGCGACTGCAGCCGCTGCCATTGCACATGCAACTCCGACTTCTCCCTGACATCCTACTTCTGCTCCTGATACGGAAGCATTGTGCTTTACCACACTGCCTATGAGGCCTGCTGTCGCAAGAGCGCGGATTATCCTGGTGTCGCTGAATCCGTATCTCTTCTTCATGTGGTAAAGGACGCTTGGCATGATTCCGCATGATCCGCATGTAGGGGCTGTGACGATTGTTCCTCCACAGGCGTTTTCCTCACTTACTGCCAGTGCAAATGCGAATACCAGACCTCTTGTCTTGAATGTATCACCTTGACCGAATGCCCTCACATGGTAGCTCATTGCCTTTCTCCTTATATGGAGATGACCTGGAAGAGAGCCTTCCGCCTCTATACCGCGTTCTACAGCTTCCTGCATCACTTTCCAGACCAGTTCAAGATGTTCCCATACGCCGCTCTCCTTTCCCTCCGTCTCTTCTACATATTCCCAGAAATTCTTTCCTGTCGAATTGCACCAGTTCAGGATTTCGGTAAGGGTTGTCTTCTCGTAGATATCTTCGTTATCCTCGCCCTCAAGAGGCTTTTCCATGCATATTATGTCACCTCCGCCGATACTGTAGTATGTCCATCTGTCGTAGATGTCACCATCCATATTCACTGATCCTATCTTCATTCCGTTCGGATGCAGCTGCAGCGTTTCCTTCGGATTCCATTCTATGGTGACATCTCCTCCTCTTCTTGCCTTGCACTCAAGTGTTTCCTTGTCTGTAAGGGACCATGTGGAGAAGGCTTCCTTGATTGCAATGTCGGTAAGGTGGCCTTTTCCGGTTGCTGCCAATGAACCATATAATGTAACATGCAGATGGTCAGTGTCTTCGTGACTTTCAAGATAATGCCTTACGGCCTTGAAAGGGCCCATCGTATGACTGCTTGACGGACCTTTTCCTATTTTATATACGTCTTTTATCGATTTCATGTCTGTTCTGTCTTCATTTTAGCGAAAACCAGACAAATTTAGCACAAATTATTATAAATGGGGCATACTACTTGCCTTTTTTGCTGTCGAAGATTATGTGGCTATGAGAAGGAATTTCATAACGGGTATGATTGCGCTTGCTGTTTGCATGATTTCCGGCGCTCAAGGTGTGGAAAGGAAAGATTCTCTTCCGCAAGTCATACCTGACATGCTTCCCCCGCAGCTTTTCATTCCGGCAGACAGACTCCAGGGTATCCTTCCGTGGAACGCAGCTCCTCTGCTTCGTCCTGTGGTCCATGTGCTGCCTGTCTATGGATTCGACGGCAGCATCGGGTTCGGAGAGTTCAACATGGAACATCCCGACCGCTTCTTCTCCACTCTGACCGGCAACAATTATATCGATGTTCCGGAGCTTTTCATATCCGAACAGAAGATGATAGGTAACACCTTGAAGATCGGAAGGAAGTTCTATTTCATGTCTGGAATAATGTACGGAGCCCAGATGGGAGTTCGCGGAAACAATTGGGGAATGGGAACAAGGGAGGGGGTGGTGTACCGGCCTTCTGAATCCGTCTCCGTGACATTCTGGACACAATATTTCCAGTCTGTTGCGGTATATTCTCCTGTTCTTTTTCCGAGGGCTGACGGCAATATGGCGGCAATAAGAATGCCTGCGACGCCGGAAGTGTACTCCGTTGGCGTGCAGGCATCATTTGTTGCCGGGGAATTCATTATCGGCGTGGGACTGTCAGTCGCCCCTGTCCCGTTTCAGGACCGCCAGCATTCCGAATTCCGCTACAGATAGTCTTCAAAATACATTGTTATCTTGTCGTGAAGATGGACTCTGTCCCTGCCCATCACATTGTGCTCGGCGCAAGGATAAGGGAAATAGTCGACCTGTACATTGTTCACGATACATTCCCTGATGAAGCTGAGGCTGTGCTCCCATACTACTACCGGATCCACTGCTCCCTGGCAGATGAGGAGCTTTCCCTTGAGGTCCTTTGCCTTATTGATGAGGCTTGTGATCTCGTATCCGTCAGGATTTGTTTCAGGATGGTCCATGTAACGCTCTCCGTACATCACTTCATACCATTTCCAGTCGATTACCGGTCCTCCGGCCACTCCCACCTTGAACACATCCGGGTAATGCGTCATCAGTGATATGGTCATGAATCCTCCGTAGCTCCATCCGTGCACTCCGATGCGGTCCTTGTCGACATAAGGCAGTTCCATGAGCATCTTCACGCCTTCCATCTGGTCAGCCATCTCCGCCTGTCCGCACTGTCCGTGGATTGCCTGCTCGAAGGCGAGTCCGCGGTTTTCTGTACCCCTGTTGTCCTGTACATAGACGATATATCCTCTCTGCGCCATATACATCTCCCATCTGCGGAGCTGTGCCATGAAAGTGTTCTGCACCATCTGCGAATGAGGACCTCCGTAGACATATACGATCACAGGATATTTCTTTGACGGGTCGAAGTCCTTCGGCTTGATCATGCGGTACCAGTTGTCATACTGGCTGTCTGCGCTTCTGACTGTTCCGAGGGTGATTTCTGTATATGCGTGGGCAAGGGTAGGATCTTCAGACACGAGGATTTCCTTAATGAGCTTTCCGTCCGCTTTGCAGAGCTTTGTCACGCGCGGCACTGTGAGCGAGCTGTATGAATCTGTGAACATGGTGCAGCCCGGGTTCATCGCTATGTCATGCCATCCCTCCTCGAAGGTCAGCCTCTGCGGCTTGCCGAATGAGGCCTTTGCAATGCCTTTCTTAAGGTTCTTCACCTCTATTCTGAAGAGATGATTCTCTACCGGGGAAACTTCCGCCGAAGTGTAGTATACATATCTGCCGTCGTTTCCGACATACTTCACGTCAGCATCGACAGTTGTCAGACGGCGCACTGTGCCTTTCCGGTCACAGAGGTAGAGGTTCCTGTAGCTGTCTCTGTTGCCTGTGCGGTAGATGAAGATATCATTCCATCCCTTGATGAAATAAAGCGGATCCATCGGCTCCACATACCTGTCGTTATCCTCTGTCAGGACAGTGCCGGCAAGTTCTCCGTCTGCTGCACAGTAGAGGTTGAGCTTCATGTGCTTCTGGCTTCTGTCAAGGACCTGCACATAAATTCCTTCTCCGTCAGGGGACCATGTCACGTTGGTCAGATATCTGTCCTCTCCGAAATCATCTGTCTTCAGATATGTGGTCCTGCCGTTTTCAAGCCTGTATATTCCGAGACCGACTTTCTCCGAATCCATTCCTGCCATCGGATATTTGATTTCCTTAAGACTTCCTGTACGCGTGGTGATGTCAAGAAGCGGGAATGTGGTGACAGCAGACTCGTCCTTACGGTAGAATGCCAGCATGGTGCTGTCCGGCGACCAGAATTTTCCGTCGGATATGCCGAACTCGTTGCGGCTTATGAACTGTCCGTAGGTGATGTCGGGATTTTCGCTTTCCGCTACGGTCTTCACGCTGCCGTCCTTAAGACGCACGAGAAGGTTCTGTCCTTCCGTATATGCATGAGGGAGTGTGAGGTAGGGGAGATATTCGGAATATCTGTCCTCCTTTATGTTCCACGACTGCCACTTGCCTTCCTTGTGCATCAGGATTTCGTTTTCATTGAGCCAGCTGCAGTATAGGTTCTGTGGAGCCAGTTCTCTTGCGAGAATCGTCTCCTCCATTGTAAGAAGCTTGCCGGACGGGTCGTTCGCCGGTCTGGTGCCGACTGTGCCTGGCTGTGCAGACAAAGTCAATCCCAGGCACATCATGCCCAGGATGATGATGGATTTCCTCATATTCGGTTGATTTTTATTCTCTTACAGATACGATGCGGTCCACTATGTACTTCTGCTTTCCTCTCCATGGGAGTGTTCCGAGATACTCCTTGTAATGAAGCTCGACAGTCTTGCCTCCGCAGCGCATGAGGGAGTCCGCTATAGCCTTGTCGGTGATGGAGAAGTCGAATTCGTATGACTGGATCATGCCGGCATTTGTGCCCTTTCCTTTTCCGAATCCTGCCTGTATCGCCCTTCCTTCATAGGTCTTGAATACATATCCCTTGTAAACCACAAAGTTGAGCTCTCCGGCCTTTACGCCCTCGCCAAATACAAAATAAAACTTGAAGAAGATGAATCCTGCAAGAACTAATGCGGCGATAAGAGAAATGAATCCGATAATCTTTCCTTTCATGTCTTTATAATTTTTACAAATTTACATAATTATTCCAAAATTCCCGCACAGTCACACAAGATGCCTTACCACGACCTCCCATGCCTGCCGCCCGTCTATTCCCTTGTATTTCTCCGCTATTTTCATGTCTCGCCGTATAGACTATATTTTCTCCAAATATAGACATTGTTTTCACATATCATTCCACTAATGGGTGATGATTCTGCCTGAAATTTGCTGGTTGTGTGAAAATTTCATATATTTACGGAATGAATCGTATCAGATTGTCATGAAACATAGCACTCCTTTGAAAATTGACATACAGTCGGAAATCGGAAGACTTGACGCTGTAGTTCTGCATCGTCCAGGAGCGGAAGTCGAGAACATGACTCCACGAAATGTCCAGAGGGCACTTTACAGTGATATCCTTAATCTTTCCATAGCACAGCAGGAATATGAGCAGCTCACGGGAGTACTTTCTCGTGTGGCGGAAGTATATGAGGTGAGATCATTGCTTGAAAAGGTGCTCGACCAGTGGAAGCCGCGTGCCGATCTTATCACCAGGATATGTCAGACAGAGGATGTGATGTCTTATCTTGATACTCTGATGGCCATGTCGTCGGCCGAACTTGCACGCGTTCTGATAGAGGGACTTCCTGCGCGGATAGATACTCTGACATCATATCTGAATAACGAATATTACGCACTGTATCCTCTTTATAATTTCTATTTTACAAGAGATGCTGCTGTGACTGTGGGTAACAATGCTCTCGTCTGCAGGATGGCCAACAAGGTCCGCATGCGTGAGTCTCTCATAATGGATGCCATCTACCGTTACAGCGGTGCCTTCGAGTGTGGCGTCATAGATGCCAATGCCGGACAGCCGGAAACATCCCAGGTGATCATGGAAGGCGGCGACATAATCATAGCCCGTGAGGATATTCTGATCATAGGTAACGGAGTGAGGACTACGCCGCAGGGAATTGATTTCATGGTGGATAATTTCCGCCGCAGCTGTCCTGAAGGTAATGGACATGTGCTTGTACAGCAGCTTCCTTCAAAGCCGGAATCATTCATTCATCTTGATATGGTCTTCACCCTTCTTGATAGGGATAAATGCATGGTATTCAAGCCTTTGATAATGCAGGCAAACCAGTATCAGACCGTATATATAAGGATTGAAAACGGAAATGTGGCCGAGATAAGGCCGGTTGAAGGTCTGCTTCCTGCATTGAAGAAGCTTGGAATGGACCTTAAGCCTGTCATCTGCGGAGGAGATGACGATTGGGATCAGGAGAGGGAACAGTGGCATAGCGGAGCCAATTTCTTTGCATTTGCTCCGGGAAAGGTCCTTACATATGCGAGAAACATCCATACCCTTGATGCTCTTGACAAGGAGGGATTCGAGATCGTCAAGGCTTCGGATTTCATATCCGGATCATGCGGGGATGTGGTTTCCGGCAGCAGACCTTGTGCTGTTGCAATAGACGGCTCCGAACTTCCTCGCGGTGGAGGCGGTGCACGATGCATGACAATGCCGCTTTCACGACAAAAGGTAAATTGGTAATAACATTTATATATTATGGAAAGAACATTGGTAATTCTTAAGCCGGGATGTCTTCAGAGAGGACTTATCGGTGAGGTGATCTCGAGATTCGAGAAAAGAGGACTCAAGCTTGTGGCAATGAAGATGGTTCAGCTTGATGAGGAAATCCTGAAGGTTCATTATGCGCATCTTCTCGAGAAGCCTTTCTTCCCTTGGCTTCGTGACGGAATGATGGCGGCTCCCGTAGTGCTCTGCTGCTGGGAGGGCTACAGTGCAGTTCAGGTGGTAAGGGACATGGCAGGTGCTACACGCGCAAGCAAGGCAGTTCCCGGAACAATCAGAGGTGACTACAGCCTCAGCGCACAGGAGAATGTCGTACATACATCTGACTCTCTTGAGAACGCGGAAATCGAGCTCAAGCGCTTCTTCAAGGATGAGGATTATTGCGACTATCAATCACCGCTTGATCCTTTCAAGTACGCTCCAGACGAAGTATAATACATGACAAGCCGGGCAGTGAAACCCGGCTTGTATGTTTAAAGAAGATATGTCAGTTCCTTCATTCTCTTGCGGGGACTGGCTTTTCTGTAAAGGACATCATAGACCATGTCGGCGATAGGCATAGGGATCTGGTGTCTTTCGTTTATATGCCTTATGCAGTCTGCTGCATAGTAACCTTCCGCAACCATCGTCATTTCGTTCAGAGCACTCTTGACGGTACATCCGTGGCCTATGAGCTGTCCGAGACGACGGTTTCTGCTGAAGTTCGAATATGAGGTCACAAGGAGGTCTCCCATATATGCAGGATCCATCGTATCTCTTTCGAACGGGTAGCTGTCGTTAATGAATCTGGTCATCTCTCTTGCACATGCAGCTGCAAGTACTGCAATGAAATTGTCGCCGTATCCAAGTCCGGCAGCGATTCCGGCAGCGAGAGCATATATGTTTTTCAGGATTGCTGAATATTCGATTCCGTAGATGTCTTCCGAATGTCTTATCCTTACGGCATTGCTGCCGAACATCTTTCCGATGATGTTTGCATTCTCAACATCCTTGCATGCGACTGTAAGGTAAGACAGCTTGTTTCTTGACACCTCTTCCGCATGTGACGGACCGGAGATCAGACCGAGACGGTCATATGGAATGCCGTATGTGTGGTTGAAGAATTCTGTTATGGTCGTATAGTCATCCGGAATGATTCCTTTAGTCGCGGACAAAATGAATTTGCCGTCAAGGGATGAGGCTTCGCTTATGACATTCTTGAGGAATGCCGAAGGTGTAGCTATGAGTACGAGCTCGCAATGCTTCAGAACCTCGTTTATGTCATCAGTTGCGGTGACAAGATTGCAGTCGAATTCTATGTCGCTGAGGTATTTTGCATTTCGTCCTTCTGTCTGCATGCTTTCAAGGATCTCTTCGTTCCTTACATGCCACCATACCTTTATCTTGTTCACCTGGAGAGTATGAACCAATGCGGTAGCCCAGCTTCCGTATCCGATGACTCCGCATCTTGTATTGTCTATTATCTTATACATAACGATATGCCCGGTTATTATGCAAAGATAGTCTTTTTACTTATAAAATAAAAGCCCGGTCTTCTTTGTCGGAAGTCCGGGCCTTGTATGGTTGATCTTCAGATGATTATACCATGAGGGCAGCGATGAGTGCGAGGATCGCGTAGAACTCTGGGAAAGCTGCGTAGATCATTGTGTTAGTCTGTACATCGTGTCCCTGTGAGATACCGATGATACCGTTAGCACAAACCTGACCCTGACGGATTGCAGAGAAGAGGCAGACAACTCCTACAGCGATACCGACTGCGAAGAGTACGATGCCGTCAGCTGCAAAGTCCTTTCCGATCCACATAAGGAATGCTACGAATCCGTAAAGACCCTGTGTAGCAGGCATGGCAGAGAGAATCATGTAAGAAGATGACTTCTCAGGATTCTTCTTAAGTGCGCCTTCTGCTGCGTTACCAGCGATTGTTGTTCCGATAGAACTTCCGATACCTGCAAGGCCGAGCATGCAAGCAAGGCCGATGTAACCAAGAATTTCGTTCATAATTTTAAAATTTATTAGTTGTTATTGTTAATTGTTTCTTTTGTTTCCCGTCTTTGACGGGGTTGAATTATTCCTTGTTTGTTGAAAGCGGGTTGTATTTCGCTCCCTTGCCTTCATATCCTGCATTCTTGAAATACTCCACGAATGTAAGACGGAGAGGGTGTACGAATGCACCAAGTGATGACATGAGTATATTCAGGACATGACCGAACAGAAGTATGAGTGCGAACGGGATCCATGTGATCACATTGTCTCCGCGTACCATTTCCGCAAGGTTATTGAATGCCTGTCCGAGCATACCTCCGGCAAGACCGAGTGCAAAGAGTCGGATATAGCTGAGCACGTCACCAAGGATACCTGTCGCCATGTTGTATGTGTCCCAGAGTCCTGCTCCGATGTTGATGAGCGGGTTCTGGCCTGGGGTATTGAATATATAGATACCCAGAGCCGAAAGGGTTCCGATAATGATCACAGCCCACTTGACAGCTTCCGGAGCGATGAATTTTCCTGCTCCGAGTATTGCGAGGATCAGACCTCCGACGATGAGAAGGAGCCAGCCCCATGTGCTCACATTTGCTCTGAATCCGAATCGCTTGGTATAGCCGATAGCCTTCACTGTCATTGCGAGACAGATATGGAATACTCCGATGGCGAGTGCAAGAAGCATCTGCACATTGAACATTCCCATTCCAGGCACTTCGACTTCACCCACGATCATGCAGCTCTTCAGCCATTGAGGTACCCATGCCGCTTCCGCAAGGCTCATTCCGAAGAATGTGCCGAGTACGGTTCCGACAACCACTGTACCTGCACCGAGGATTGAGATTATAGTTCCGAGGCCGTCGAACATCGCGAACTTCACCCAGCCTCTGTTGAGCATGAGTCCGAACAGAAGGAGTACGATACCGTATCCTGCATCTCCGAGACACATTGCAAAGAACAGAAGGTAGAACGGTGCAACGATCGATGTAGGGTCGAACTCGCTGTAAACCGGCATTCCGTACATTCCTGTAAATGACTCAAACTGACGGGAGAACCAGTTGTTCTTGAGCTTGATCGGCGGGTTGTCCTCCTCTACAGCTTCTTCCTTGATGTAGAGTACTCCCATTTTGTCAAATGCCTCCGAAAGCTCCGCTTCGTTTTCAACAGGTGCAAAGCCTGTGAATACTGTAAGCAGGTCCTCTGCTGCGTTCTGACCTGCTGAATCCGCCAGATATCTGTCGAGCTCGACAAGGTCGTTGTTGCATGCTTCCTTGATGGCAGGGATGTAATCCTTTGCGTTCAGTATTCCTGCCTTTGCAAGAATGATTTCCTCCCTGATCCTGGCTGCAGCTGCAGCAGCTTCCGCATATGTTCCGTCCGGAGCTGCCATTTCCTGTACAGGGAATGAGTACTCCTCGTTCTTCGGAGCGACGGTCACGAACCATACCTTCTTCTCGTCTTCTTCGACTACCTGAAGAGGGTAGAGCTCTGCCCACTGCTGGTCGAAGCGTTTCTTGTCCACGCAGTAGAACCTTACCTTGTAGCCAAGGTCTGAAAGCGAGTCAAGAGCCTTCTTGTCGTATGAGCCCCATGGAAGTCTTGCCTTCATCTGCTTTTCAGCTTCGTTAAGGCTTGAGTTGAGCTCCACGAGTCTGTTGCGGCACGCCTCTACATAGCTTACAGCATCGTCGTCAACAGTGACAGTAGCTTTAGATACCGCCTCAAAATCCGCGTCTTTCGAATAGTCGATTCCTTCAAGGTATTCAAGGACCTTCTTCGCCCTTGTAGCCTTGAACAGCATCTCCGAGGAATCCTGGTCAACAGGCTTTTCAGAACGGCTGATGTCCACGACTCCGAGCTCCTGAAGCTGCTCCAGGAAGCTCTCCTTCTCTCCTGTCATGAGGATGAAGGAATATTTCGTCATTTTAGTTATCATTGTTCTGCTCCTCCTCTTCTTCAACAGCATGTCTGCTCTTTACGATCTTGGAAGCTGCCTTGGAGAGGTTCTCCTCGTCTTCCATATATCGCTTGATCTTTCTGATCGCCTCCTGATATCCAGGAATCTGGACCTTCTCGTACAGATTTACCTTCTGTGTGGTCTTCTTTCTCTGGAAATCAAGTATACGTGCCTTCTCGAGATATACCTCCGATTCTATTCCAAGCCTTGAGAGCTCCTTGAGTATCGCAACTCCGTCTGCATACCATGCAGGACAGTTGAATGCGTTGAACTCGTGGATCTCGTATCTGATCTCTCCGAGTGCCGGAGTCTTCACGCCAGCAACCTTTACTGTATAAAGGTCTACATCGACGATTGAAATCAGATTTGGCTGGAACTCGTTCCAGAGTGCTGCGAGATAGTCGTATTTTTTAAGGGCGGCATCAAGATCTTCAATGAGCTTCTCTGAATAGTCCTTGGCCTTCTTTACCTCCATGCGAAGCGCCGATTCCTTGTTCTTCAAGGTCGGAAGGGCATTCTTTCGCATCTTGAGCTGTTTGTTCAAGTTGTTCAGAGATGTCTTGTTGTATTGAAATTTGATTGCCATATTTCTGCTTCTTTTTGTTCCTGACTCTGTCGGACAATTTTCTGTCAGTCATTGACTTATGGCCTCTGTCTTAAGTGTCCGGAACAAAAATGATCTAAAAATTGTTTTTACTTCTTCCAGTAAGCATCGATAAGCTCCTGCTTGATACCTGTCTCAGCCTTTGTGAAATAAGTGCTGAAGAGCTCCCATGCAGTGTCGAGCATGTCGTCGATCTTCAGGTTGACGTCGATCGCGAGAAGTCTTGTCGCATATGCCTTCGCATAGTCGAGACATCTGAGGTCGTAGTCGCTGAGGTCGAAACCGTTCTCGAGCTTGGTCTTTGCATTCTGTGCATCGGCGTAGAGACGTACTGATGCATTCATCACCTGGCCGTGGTCCTTTCTTGTGACCTTACCCTGAACGAGCTGCTTGAGTCGTGAGAGTGAACGGAACGGGTCGATGATGACCTTACCTGAATCCGGATCGGTACGGAGGAAGAGCTGTCCCTCTGTGATGTAACCTGTGTTGTCCGGAATCGCGTGTGTGATGTCTCCATCGTTGAGTGTTGTCACAGCGATGATTGTGATCGAACCTCCGTCAGGAAGCTGTACGGCCTTCTCGTAGATCTTTGCAAGGTCTGAATAGAGTGAGCCTGGCATTGAGTCCTTTGAAGGGATCTGGTCCATACGGTTGGACACGATTGAAAGGGCATCGGCGTAAAGGGTCATGTCGGTAAGGAGCACGAGCACCTTCTCGTTCTTCTCTACTGCAAAGTATTCCGCAGCAGAAAGCGCCATGTCCGGAATGAGGAGTCGCTCTACCGGCGGCTGCTCTGTTGTGTTCACGAATGAGATGATCTTGTCGAGTGCACCGGCAGCTTCGAACTCATGCTTGAAGTAGAGGTAGTCGTCGTTTGAAAGACCCATACCTCCGAGGATGATCTTGTCTACATCTGCACGGAGAGCCACCTGTGCCATCACGTTGTTGTATGGCTGGTCAGGGTCTGCGAAGAAAGGAATCTTCTGACCTGACACGAGGGTGTTGTTGAGGTCGATACCTGCGATACCTGTAGGGATGAGCTGTGAAGGCTGCTTTCTCTTGTAAGGGTTAACCGATGGACTACCGATCTCGATTGTCTTTCCTTCCACTTCCGGACCGCCGTCGATAGGCTCGCCGTATGCGTTGAAGAAACGTCCTGCAAGCTCGTCGCTGACCTTGAGAGTAGGCGCTCCGCCGAGGAATACTACCTCTGCGTTGGTAGGGATACCCTCTGTTCCGGAGAAGATCTGGAGAGTGACGAGTTCGCCTTTTGTCTTAACCACCTGAGCAAGGCGGCCGTCTACGAGAGCAAGCTCATCATTTGATACACCTGTCGCCTTGAGCGATACAGTCGCCTTGGTGATCGCTTCCAGCTGTGTATATACTTTCTGAAATGCCTTATTTGCCATTGCTTAGAAGATTATTGAGTTTTTCCTGATATTCATTGAATCTTTCGCTTCTGAACTCTGAATAGTTCATCTGACGGAGACAGTTGATGAGCTCCTTGAAGTAGTTGCGGCACTGCTCGAAGTCCTCGAATGTGAAGTCGCGGTCGCAGATGCCCATTACAAGCTCAAGCATGTATTTCTGTCTTTCGAGTGGACAGAGTGCGTCGATGTCGTCGAATGCGTCCTGCTGGAGGATGACGAAGTCGAGAAGCTCTGACTTCCAGAACACCTCGTGGTAGCTCATAGGCACACCGTCGTCACCGAGGATGTTGATCTGGTCGTTGGCCTCTTTACCCTTGCGCACGATGTTCTTTGCGCGCTCTACCATCTCTACCCAACCCGGCATAATGGTTTCGTTGAGGTACTCGCGGATCTCAGGATACTCGAGATATTTTGAATATGAGTCGATAGGGTTGACAGCAGGGTAGCGCTTCTGGTCCGCACGGTTCTGCTCGAGAGCGTAGAAGCAGCGAGCTGCCTTCTTTGTAGACTCTGTCACAGGCTCCTTGAGGTTACCGCCGGCTGGAGATACAGTTCCGATGAATGTTACCGCTCCTGTCTGACCGTTGTTCAGAACGACCATTCCGGCACGTGCGTAGAAGTTCGAGATGATGGCAGAAAGGTCCACAGGGAACGCATCGGCTCCAGGAAGCTCCTCCATACGGTTCGACATCTCTCGGAGAGCCTGAGCCCAACGTGATGTAGAGTCGGCAAGGAGAAGGACCTTCATACCCAT
>JAFYLU010000037.1 GCA_017550025.1 Bacteroidales bacterium
CTCAGCAGCTGGAGCTGCAGCTTCAGTAGCTGTTGGTTCAGCAGCCTGCTCGTCCTGAGCTACTGCGTTCTGTGCAGAAAAGGCCATAACGCCCATTACTGCCAAAAACATGAAAATTTTTTTCATAATTGTTTTTGTGTGTTTGATTAAATTAAAGTTATTGAATTGTTATTAGTTAAATATCGTTTATGTGCTGTGGAAAGTATATAGTACTCTCAAAATGCGGTGCAATTTAGCAATTAATTTCCAAACGGCAATAACTATTTTGATATTTCTCCCCTTAAATCGCTTTCAAACCCTGCTTTTACATCTGCATTGTCTTCATATGCGCCCATAAGGTGGAAGAGCTTGCCCAATGCGCTCTCTGTGGTGCTGTCATATCCGTTCACGACTCCCGATTCTTTCAGACATTTGCCTGTAGCATATATATCCATGTTCACGCTGCCGGCTATGCATTGGGTGACATTGATTATTATCTTGCCGGCGGCAGCGGCTTCCTGAACGATCTCGAGGAACCATTCTTTCGAAGGCGCGTTGCCCGCTCCGTATGTTTCCATGATGACGGCGCGTGTGTCCTTTCCGCATAGGATGGTCCTTACGATCTGCGGAGTTATTCCCGGATGCATCTTAAGTATCGACACTCTTGTGTCAAGGTTCTTGTGGAATTTCGGCGCTTTGTTCCAGTCTGAAGGTCTGATGATAAGTGACTTGTTGTATCTGATGCTTATGCCAGCCTCGGCCAGAGGTGGGAGATTAGGTGAACGGAAGGCGCTGAAATGGTCGGAATTGACCTTTGATGCCCTGTTTCCTCTCATAAGTACATTGTCGAAGTATATGCAGACCTCCGGAACGAGGGCGTGACCGTCGGCGTCTTTCGCAGCGGCGATCTCGACGGATGAAATGAGATTTTCCTTGCCGTCTGTCCTCGGGATTCCGATAGGAAGCTGGCTTCCGGTGAAGATCACAGGCTTGGTCAGGCCCTCGATCATGAAGCTCAAGGCTGAAGCCGAATATGCCATTGTGTCGGTTCCGTGAAGGATCACGAATCCGTCGTACTGGTCGTACCTCTCCTCTATCAGGTCTGCAAGGGCAAGCCACATCGACGGTTCTACGTCTGAAGAGTCAATCAGAGGGTCGAATGTGTAGGAGTCGATCCTGTATGCGAATTTCCCCAGCTCTGGCACCTCTTCAAGGATCTGGCTGAAGTTGAACGGCCTCAATGCATGTACGGATGGGTCTTCCTTCATGCCTATCGTACCTCCTGTATATATGAGGAGTATGGCGGACTTTGCGCCTATGTTTTCCGAATGGATCATATGCCAAACAGTTTTTCTGCGTTTGATGTGGTGGTTTGTGCTACCTCTTCCATGCTCTTTCCTGTCAGTTCGGACAGTCTTGCCGCGATGTGCGGGATGTAGCTGCTTTCGTTCCTCTTGCCTCTGAAAGGTACGGGTGTAAGATAAGGGGAGTCTGTCTCGAGAAGAATCCTGTCAAGGGGAATCTCCCTTACAGTCTCGGCGATGGAAGCCTTCCTGTAGGTGAGTACTCCTCCTATGCCGATGTGCCATTCTCCGAGCTTCTGCAGTTCCCTGAAGGTTTCGATGCTGCCGCTGTAGGCGTGGAAAACGCCCTTCAGATTAAGATGTCTGCATTCTTTCAATACATTGATTATCAGTTCTGTGGATTCTCTGGAGTGGATGATTACAGGCAGGTTAAGCTTGTCGGCAAGCTCGAGCTGTATGCGTAACACTTCCTGCTGTTCGCGGATGAATTCCTTCGACCAGTAACAGTCCATGCCGATTTCTCCGATTGCATATATTTTTCGGGAAAGGTATCCTTCGATAGCTGCCATCTCCTTTTCCCAGTCCTTCCCAACGGATGTGGGGTGAAGGCCAAGGCATGGGAAAACGCTGCCCTGATGCCTGTCGGCAATGGCAAACATGATGTCTCTTGTCTGCGAATCAATGTCCGGGAATACGATGCGGTCAATCCCGGACGATATGGCCCGTTCTATAGCGGCATCCTCTTCTGAAGCGAATGCTTCGTCATAAAGATGGGCGTGTGTGTCTATGAATCTCATTTGTCGGTTTTGAACTCAATCCCGCAAATCTAATCATTTTTATTGGAATTTCTTCGTATTGATGCAACATCTTTGAAGCAGGTCTGTGGTTATCATTCCGTCACTTTCCAGCATCCCGACAATGGATGAGACCTTGCCGTATCCTAATCCGCTCCGGTCGGCCAGTTCGTCCAATGTGATGCCCCTTGTCTTCCTGATCATCGAGAATATGTCAGTCATCATACTGAATTCCTCTTCATTCATTCTGCCTCTGTATAGTCTTTCCATTGCCTGTTCCATGCTGACTCCGACAGACTTTCCTGCCATTCCCAGCCCAAGGCTTTCCATCATTTCCGAGAGCGAAGCTATGGGCTCCGCTATCTTCGCCCTGATAAGGTGGTTGCACCCTTGAGACCGGATGTCGTCTATCCTTCCCGGCAGGGCATAGACCTCCCTGTCATATGAGAACGCCAGGCGGGAGGTCATCATGCCCCCTCCCTTGATCTTCGATTCGATGAGGATTGTGGAGTCGCTCATTCCTGCTATGATTCTGTTTCTCCGGAGGAAATGCACGGCCAGTGGTGCGGTGCCGGGCGGATAATCCGTTATCAGTGCACATCCCGGAGTGAAGCACATCCTTTCGGCAATTTCCCTGTGCCTGTGAGGATATACCGATTCCGGGCCCGTCGCCATGACGGCGATGGTAGGGAGGCCGTGCTCCATGGCTGTTTTGTGAGCGCATATGTCGGTCCCCAGCGCCAGTCCGCTTATTATCGTCGGCTGCACTTGTGCGGATGCGATTCCGGCCACTATCCTCTCGCACCATTCTTTCCCGTAAGGGGAGATATCCCTGCTTCCTACCACAGCTATAGTCCTTTTCTGCGTCCAGAGGCATGATGCCGGGGATGTGCTCTTTATATATAGGCCTACGGGGGCATCTTCGCATTCGCGCAGAAGGGGAGGGTATCCCTCTTCCGTAAAGCCGACGAAGCATATGTGATTCCTGTCGAGCCGCAGAAGCTCCTCCGCCTCAGTATCTGCTGCTTCAAAAGTAAGCTGACGCACATACCTTGAATTCGGACCCATAAGAGCTTCAAGGTCTTTCCGGCTCAGCCGGAACACCTCCGCAGCGCTTCCCAGATGTGACACAAGTGCTGTTCCTGTTTTCGGTGTGAAGCCGAAAATCCTGTTCAATGCGCATAGGCATGCCTTTTCTTCCATGTTTTCCATGCCCCAAAGTAAAATGAAAAACCTGCATCCCGGTAAGTCAGAATGCAGGTTTTAATCTTTTTTAAAGAAAGTTTTTCTCTTTCTTTAAAGTATGTTTTCTTTTTTTATGTTTCATCAGATGATGAGCAGTGCGTCTCCGTAAGGACCGAACATGTAGTCACCTTCGAGAGCAAGCTTGTATGCCTTCATTACATTTTCGTAACCTCCGAAAGATGCCACAGACATGAGCATGGTCGAGCCAGGACGGTGGAAGTTCGATACGATCGCATTAGGAATTGCGAATCTGTATGGAGGGAAGATGAACTTGTTTGTCCATCCGTCATATGCGTTCACCTCGTCGTTGGTTGTGACATATGTCTCAAGTCCTCTGATGGTTGTAATTCCAACTGCGAGCACCTTGTGGCCGCTTTTCTTGGTCTTGTTGATGAGTTCTGCCGCTTCTTCTGTGATGATGAGCCTCTCGGAATCCATCTTATGCTTCGACAGATCTTCGACATCGACTTCGCGGAAGTGTCCGATACCCATGTGGAGGGTTATGAACGCCTTGTTGATGTCCTTCAGGATCATTCGGTTGAAGAGCTCGCGGCTGAAATGCAGGCCTGCTGCCGGTGCGGATACAGCTCCTTCGTGCTTTGCGAAGATTGTCTGGAAATTTTCTGCGTCTTCTGCAGTGACATCCTTCTTCACCCAGTCAGGTACCGGAGTCTGTCCGAGTCCGAAGAGCGTGGACTTGAAGTCCTCATAATTTCCGTCGTAAAGGAAACGGAGTGTGCGGCCTCTTGATGTGGTGTTGTCAATGACTTCCGCCACAAGGCTGTCGTCCTCGCCGAAGTAGAGCTTGTTTCCGATACGGATCTTTCTTGCCGGGTCTACGATCACATCCCAAAGCCTCTGTTCGCGGTTGAGTTCCCTGAGCAGGAATACCTCGATGTCCGCTCCTGTCTTTTCCTTGTTTCCGTAAAGTCTTGCCGGGAATACTTTCGTGTCATTGAGTACAAAGGTATCTCCTTTGCCGAAATATTCGATGATGTCCTTGAAAAGTCTGTGCTCGATTTCTCCTGTGGATTTGTGGAGTACCATGAGCTTCGCTTCGTCACGCCATCTCGGCGGCTCTTTTGCAATCTTCTCAGCAGGAAGATTGAACTGGAATTGTGAGAGTTTCATAAATGTCTTATAATCGCAAAATCTTAAACTGCAAAATACATAACATTATACGATTTTTTGCTGACTTTGTTTCACGATTTCAGAAAAAATATGAAAAATCATACTTTTGCCTCCCGAAACACCTCTGCTATTGACGGATATGTGTTCAGAAGGAATGGCGGAAGGCTTGATTTTGCGACCCATGCCGCCTTGGCTATGTCCTCCTCTTTCTGCGGGGTCAGGTCAGCCGGTTCGGTGAAAAGCATTTCGTACCACCATGTGTGCTTCATGTGCCAGATGCCGTCGCGGCGGTAACAGTGGTCGGTGATGCAGATGAGTCCTCCGAGTTCCAGTTCGGATATGCCTGTTTCTTCGCGGACTTCACGCAGGGCTGTGACCTCGATGTCCTCTCCCGGGTCCTGATGCCCTTTGGGGAGGTCCCACAGGCCGTTTCGGCTGATAAGAAGATAATCTCCTCGACGGTTTGATACGAGGCCTCCGCCGGCATTGACCTCTCTGAATTCGGCGCAGATTCTTCTGTATGTGTCCTCGATGTCATCAGTGGGTATGAACACCCTGACCAGTGAGGGTGACGTTTCGACCATTCCTACCAATGTGTGGATGTCCAGGCTGTCGCCGAGCTTGAACTGAATTGCATTTGGGTCGGATAACGTCGGATCGTCCGGGGTGCAGATGATCATGCATCGCTTTTCGAAGTATATTTTGCGCATTTGACCTATAATTTTATTATATTTGCACGATATGTGTGCAGAAGGTGGTAAAACCTATGCAAATATAGACAGAAGAACTGAAAAACAATCAAAACTGATGAATATGGAAAGAATAGAGAAAGCTGTAGCGAAGTCTCTTCTCGAGATCAAGGCTGTCATGCTCAGGCCTGAAAATCCTTTTACATGGGCTTCAGGATGGAAGTCTCCGATTTATTGTGACAACAGAAGAGTGCTTTCCTTCCCTGAAATACGTGAAAATGTGTGCAGATGGATGGCAGACATCATCCGTGAGCAGTATCCTGATGTGGAGGTCATTGCAGGAGTGGCTACCGGAGCGATAGCTCACGGTTATCTGGTGGCTCATCTGCTCGGAAAGCCGTTCTGCTATGTGAGACCAAAACCAAAGGATCATGGAACAGGCTCGCAGATCGAGGGTATTCTCGAACCTGGCAGCAAGGTGGTGATAGTAGAGGACCTCATCTCGACCGGAATGAGCAGCCTCGCGGCAAAGAATGCTCTTGATAATGCCGGAGCAGATGTGATGGGTATGGTTGCTATCTTCTCTTATAACTTCAATCACGCCCGCAAGGCGTTTGAGGATTCGAATGTGGAGCTCACTACTCTCTCAAACTATGACACCCTCATTGAGGTGGCCAATGAGACAGGCTATGTCAAGGATTCTGACATGGAGGTGCTTAAGGAGTGGAGATTCTCTCCTTCAACTTGGGGCAAATAGTACATTATGGCAGAATTCAGAAGCAAGAAGACCGTCGTGTCGAAGGCTCCATATGAGCTTTATATGGCATTTGTCGACATGCGCAACTTCATCCAGTTCCTTCCGGAAGACAAGAGGGCGGATGTGACTGCAGATTATGACAGTATTCATGCAGTTGTACAGGGCTTCAGCATAGGAGTGCGCGTGAAGGACCGTGTCCCGTATTCGAGAATCGAGTTTGTGGATGACGGAGCACCGTTCAAGTTTTTCCTTACCCTGCATTTCAATCCGTCTTCCGATCCGTACAAGACAGATTTCGAAATCGTTCTTGATGCTGAACTCAATTTCATGATGAAGACTCTTCTCGGAGGTAAGCTGAAAGCTGCGCTTGACAAGGTGGCAGAGTCTTTGGCTGCAGTGTCGGAGGGAAGGATGCCGGAGGGAATAGACCCTTCCATGTATCCGAAAGGCTTTGACCCGTCAAAACTATGATAAGAGAATCATTCAGAAAATATCTTGAAGAGGCGATAGGGAGCGACAATGCCCTTGTCGCTTTTTCTGCTTTTGAAAGTCCGGCTTCCACCTCCGTCCGGAAGAATCCATTCAAGGCCGGACTCTGTCCGGAAGGACGTCAGGTGCCTTGGTGCGAGCATGGACGTCTTCTTGACGAAAGGCCTGTCTTTACTCTCGACCCTCATTTCCATGCCGGAGCATATTATGTGCAGGATTCATCATCGATGTTTGTCGGACATGTATTCAGGACCCTGCTGAAGACCTTGAAGACTCATCCGGGAAGACCGGTCAGGGTGCTTGACCTGTGTGCCGCTCCCGGAGGCAAGACCACAGACCTCGCCGCTTCCTTGAGAGAGGCATATGGAGACGGATTCATCCTTGTCTCCAACGAGGTCATGAAGGCAAGGGCAGGTGTCCTTGCGGATAATGTGGCATTGTGGGGCGATCCTGATGTGGTCGTGACTTCGGATGATCCGCGTGCTTTTGGTTCGCTGCCAGGATTTTTCGATGTCATATTGGCGGATGTACCTTGCTCTGGTGAGGGCATGTTCAGAAAGGATGAGCAGGCCCAGCAGCAGTGGTCGGAGGACAATGTGGCCTTGTGCGAGGCACGCCAGCGCAGGATTGTGGCAGATGTCTGGCCTTCCTTGGCTGAAGGTGGCATCTTCATATATTCTACATGTACCTTCAACAGGTATGAAAATGACGGCAATGCGGAGTGGATCGCCTCGGAGCTCGGTGCAGAGGTGCTCACATCTGATGACATCGCAGGCATAGGTCATGGAGTCATCAAGACGGCATGCGGCTATAGTCTTGTACCTGGACATGTGGAGGGTGAGGGCCAGTATTGTGCTGCATTGAGAAAGACATCAGAAGTCGGATTCAAGGATGTGAAGATGAGGGTGCAGAAACCCTCCAAGGCGAAGGATGCCCCGCTTCCGAAAGGGCTTGACACTCTGCTTGATGTGAAGGCTCGCTTCAGGATGAAAGGTGATACTATAGTTGCCGTGCCTGAAGTCATTGCTGATGAAGTTGCTGTTATCGAGCAGTATCTGCATGTCATAGCGGCCGGAACGGCTTTGGGTACTCTGAAAGGACAGACTCTTGTTCCTGATGCCGATCTTGCCTTGTCTCTGATATTTGACAAAGGGGCATTCCCGGTCGCTGAAGTGGATCTGAAGACTGCCCTCGGGTTCCTGCACAGGGATGCGGTAACTCTTCCGGACATGCCGAAGGGATATGTCACCGTATCCTATATGGGACTCCCTCTTGGTTTTGTCAAGAATCTTGGCAACAGATGCAACAATCTTCATCCGCAGAGCAGGAGAATCAGAATGAATATTAACGGTTTCTGAATATATGAATAAATTGTTATTGGCGGCTTCTTTGCTGCTTCTTCATGTTTGTGCATATGCGCAGACTGAATCGGAAAGATATGAACAGCGATATGACCTTCTGGTGGCCAAGCTCGGACCTGCCGGAATCGGAATCGAGACTGTGCTGAATAATTGGGAGAAGGCTGATTCCACAAACCAGAAGATGCTTCTGGGTAAGTTCTCATATCTCTTCACCAAGGCCCAGAGTACGGAGGTAGTGTCGAAATCTGAAAGGAAATATCTGGGTATGGATCCGATTCTGTCATTGAAGGACAGTCTTGGCAAGGATGTATATTATTATCAGGTGAATGTCTTTGATGACGAGCTGTACGGCCAGGCAATGAAGGCTGCTGACAGGCTTATGGATGCGTGGCCGGACAGGCTTGACTACAGGTTCCTGAAGGCCAATGCCTATATCGCGTACGAGAAGGAAAGCCCTTATATGGCTTTGGCCTATCTGAAGTCTCTCATTGAGGAAAACGCCGGCAGGAAGAGTCCGTGGATATATGAAGATGCGCAGGCAGATAAGGAATTCTTCCCTGAAGCGCTTCAGGAATATTGCTACAGTTTCTATACGATCGGAAGCGACGAATCCTATGAGGCATTCTTCGAACTGTCGCAGCTGATGGCCAGATATTTTCCTGACAATATGGACTTTGTCAGCAATATGGGTACATATTACCTTGTCAGCAAGGACTATAAGCAGGCCCTCAAGTATTATGACAAGGTCCTGAAGAAGAAACCGTCGGATATGACATCTATACAGAATGCAGTGGTGGCATGCCGCAGGATGCAGAATGTGAAGTCGGAAAGAAAGTATCTCGCCCTTATGGCTGAATATGGATCAGAAAAGGATAAGATGCTGGCCAAAGGTCGTCTGGATGCACTGAACGCAAAGAAATAAAGGAATGGATGCCTCATTTTTCATATCCGGGCGGCTGCGTTTCAAGGGAAATATCGCAATGGTATCCATAGCGGTAAGTTTCCTTGTGATGATAATCGCTGTCGCTGTGTCTTCCGGATTCCGAAATGAAATCCGGTCGGGTCTGTCTGCCATGACGGGTGATGTAAGGGTAACCCCGGTGGGCATGAATGTGCTGGATGAGGCTTCTCCGATAGAAAGAAATCCTCAATATCTTCCTCATCTTGAAGATGTGGAAGGTGTTGAGGCCATAATCCCCGTTGTGTATAAGGCGGGAATCGTAAAGAACGGGGCAAATATTCATGGCATTCTGCTGAAAGGAATACCCAGGCAGGATGTCTCTGCTTATGTGCACTCATTCCCGGACAGTCTGTCACTTCCTGTTTCTATTCCCTCAAGGCTTGCGGAAATCACTGGTCTGGAGCCAGGTGACAGGATGCTCACATATTTTGTAGGAGAGAATGTGAAGGCGAGACAGTTTAATGTCGCAGCTGTCCATGAGACGCTTGTGGAGACTGATGCCAATCTTGTGGTGTATGCTGATATTGCTGATATCCAAAGGGTTAACGGGTGGGAGGATGGTCAGGTCTCATGTATTGAAATCATGCTGGATGACAGTCACAGAAACGAGACGGATATACTTGAAAAACAGGAAGAGATTGGATTTATGGTATATTCCTATGCTTCTGAAGATGAGGAGACAGTGCTTGCCACATCTTCAGTTTCAAGTTTCCCGCAGCTCTTCGGGTGGCTCGACCTTATTGACTTCAATGTGTTCTTCATTCTCGTCCTTATGACCATAGTAGCCGGATTCAATATGATTTCCGGACTTCTTATAATGCTTTTCGAGAATATATCGACGATCGGATTGCTCAAGTCTCTCGGCATGACTGACAAGGCCATTTCAAAGGTCTTTCTTTCAAGTGCAGCTGTACTTGTGCTGAAAGGTATGGTCGCCGGTAATCTGCTTGCTGTGCTCTTCTGTTTCATACAGGGTACGACACATATTCTCGGGCTTGATCCCGAGAACTATTTCGTGTCGTTTGTTCCTGTTGATCTGGATTTTGGAATGATAGCCCTTGCTGATGCGGTCTCATTCTCTGTGATAATGGTGCTGCTGCTCATTCCTTGCCTGTTTATTGCGAAGGTTGATCCGGCAGACACAGTCAGAGTGAAGTAAGTGGTCAGACTTCAGGACATATCTGGCAGAATGCCTCGTACAGCCTCATTACATTGTCGACGTATGTGATAGTCTCGTATCCCTGGAACTTTCCAAGCTTGACACACTCCTCCTCGAGAATGGAATCTTCTCTCATGAGAGGGATTATCTTTACGATCTCATCCCATCTGTTGTTGTCAACTTCCTGTTTTGCTGCAAAATTCCTGCAGTCTGCAACTCGGCCTTCTCCTGCATTGTATGCTGCAAGAGTGAACTTGACCAGTTCCATATGCTCGAGATTATGCTTCAGATAGAGCTTCTGGAGCCTTTTCAGGTGGCTTGTACCCACCTTGATGTTCTGGGCCGGATCAAGAAGGTCATTGACTCCGTAGTATCTTGCAGTCTGCGGCATGACCTGCATGAGACCTTGTGCGCCTCTGTGGGATCTTGAGTTGATAGAGAATTTGGATTCCTGATAAATCACTGCTGCAAGCATCCTCCAGTCCCATCCGAGCTGGTCAGCATAATCCTTTATGATCTCGTCATACGGACTGATCCTGCCTGTTCTAATGCCTTTCTGGGCACGCTTGATCGGATCGTATGTACGTCCGTACATATCCCGGAGATTGTTTATTTCGTGTGATGAGGTGATGTGACTGATCCACATATTGATCTGTCTCATGTGTGAGGCATCCTTGACTGCCCAAGCTGTACAGTCGTCAAGCTTTCTCGAAATGTTGAGTTCTGACAGTTCGTCAGTGTTGTGGATATGAGTGATGACGATGTCTGCCTTATCCTGCTTGAGGGAGTCGATCCAGTTCTCGCCCTTACCTGCAGATACTATGCGTACGTCGCATCTGTGGTCATCTGCAAACATCTTTGCCAGCTGGTAGTTAAGCCCGGTTTCGAGGCCGTGTCCGCCGTACATGTCATCGCAGAGGTCAATTGCGCATACTAATTCCTTTCCGGCAAGTGAGTCTGCGGCATCTGCTCCGCTGAGTATTCTTCCCTTTTCACAAAGGGGAGTGAGGCAGATGATTGTGAGTGAAATAAGTACGTTTCTTAATCTTCTTTGTGTCTTTTCTTTCATTAATCTCAAGTTTATGCGCTTATCTTCGAGGACCGCTCGGAGTTCTTCCTCCGCTCGATCCCGCCCTGCTCTTGCCGCCTCCCGCGGCTCCTGCTTTGCCAGCGCTGGTCTTTCCATTACCCGCGTGCACATAGAATGGCCATGAAATACCGATCTTGAAAGCTCTTTGTGAGCCAATATAACCGTGTGCGGTAAAATAGTCTGCCTGCTTGCATGGCCATCCCATATTGAGGTTTATGGCCTTGAGGAAAATGCATGCATTCTTCCATTGTACATTTACGAACGCATCTATTACAGGACAGTTACCGTATTTCTCGATATTCTGGTTGTGGAACACTCCGAGCACGGGGTTGTATGCAGGTGCATACCATTCAGTCGTGAATGTTCCGTTTGCTCCGATCTGCATTTCCATGACGTTCTTCACGACGTCAAACTGGAAATAGTAGCGGAGGTTGAGGGCTACAAGCGGCAGCGGCATGACATCCGGATTGGATGAAAGCTGCACAAGGGCCCTGTGGTCGAAATGGAACTTCCATACCTGGAAGTCCTTTCGAAGAGAAGCTGTCATGACACTCATCGGCTTGGTGTTTTGTCTGACTATGCCGAGTGTGTCATAGTATATGTTGTTGCCCAGCAAGGCATAACCGAAGGAAGCGTCGAGTTTCCACCTTGGAACGGAGAGAGACGCCTCTACCTTGGTAGTAGAGATCTTGCTGAAGTCGTTGTCCCATCTGAAATGGTTGGTGTACAGATGCTGCTGATAGTAGTCAGGCTCCTTGAGGCTTGTCTCGAAGTGGGCCTTGATTACAAGAGGGCTCTGTCTGTACCTTCTGAACGGATAGGTGTTTACCGTAACATTGGCATTCACACCGAAGTCGTTCGTGCCGAATCCCGCGAAAGTATACTTTCCGAGTGCGTTCCAATGCAGGTAATTCCTGTATTGGCCGTTAGCTCCGGCATAGAGGTAGACCGAGTTCTGGATGACATTTCTGCTGCCCTCCAGGTAATCAACAGGTCTGAAGCTGTAATAGCTTGCGAGCTTGTCACCGAGACCGACGTCGAGCTTTGAGACGATCGCATCGTCGCTCCAAGGCTGGAGTCGCATGAAGATGCGGTTTTCAAGCTTCATCACCCTGAGCGAGTCGTTGCTCTTTGTAGGATCGAGATAGAAACGGTCGTGATAGAACGCCTTTCCGTAATCATCGGTGATGTTGTCTGTGTAGCTCTTGCGATAGACCGAATACTCACTGCTGTGTCCGATGAAAGCAGTGGTGATGTCTGTGTGAGCACCGGCCTTGAGCGTGTCTGCCAGCATGGCGAGACTGTCTGCCTGTGCAGCTGCAATGCTGTCCGCCTTCATCTTTTCGATGAATATGGCAATGGCAATTGAGTCACCTGTGGCAATGACGCTGTCCCTTCTGGCCATGGCTTTGCGCAACTCCCTGTTCTTCTTCATGTTGTCGATGAAGTTGAAAGGGATTCTGTAGGTCTGGTCAAGGAAAACCGTGTTTCTCTTGATCTTGTTGCCCGCATCACGCAGGTAAACATCTATCTCACGTGCGTCAACGGTAGTGTCTCTGATCAGATAAGGGTCGGTCAGACCTCCGTTTTCACTCTTGTTGATCCTGTTGTAGATGAAACCGGCGTGCATGAGATACTTCTTGCCCATGTAGTTGGTTGCGGCGACTACTGTCCTGTTGTCGGTATCTTCTCTCCTCAGCATACCGCGGCTGCCGAACCTGTGATACTCCAGCGTCACATTGAGTTCCGGAGTGATGTTCTGGGTGGTGAGTATCTTGATGTTTGATTCCTCCTTTTCCTTGTTCGCAAACAGGGTGCCCCAGTATGCGAGTTCGGTGTAAGGGGTCTTCGTGTTATATTGTGGAAGGTTTTCCGGTGTGTTTGTATAAGGCAGGTATGGTGTGAAGAAAATAGCGTTGTCTTCTTCCTGCCTCTTGAAATAGTTGTACAGCTGTACAGGGGATCCGGCTACACCGAGGTATGTGGCATTCACATCCTCTTTCAGGAACGGGTAGTCAAAGAAGTTGTAATTATACGATGTGTCCTGCTCCTGAAGATTAAGGCTGTGGAAATTCCTCTCGTGATCCCACATGATAAGCCTCTTGTACTGCAGTGAATCCGGAATTGCAAATGTCTCAAGGATGCGCGGGGTAGCTTCCCTGACACTGTCCTTGTATGCCTTGATGCTGTCCTTGACAGCCAGCTTTCTGTTCGCTGCCGCAATCAGTCCCGGAAGTGCCTTGTTGGCATCCTCTCTCTTGCGTTCCTTGCGTGAGAGTGAGGCATACCATGCGTCATATGCCGCCTTGGCCACTTCGATCGAATCCTTTCTGTAAAGAGAGTCGAGCTTTGTGAGTTCGAGAGTGTCTCCTGCCATGAAGAGTGAGTCGCGGACGATTGCAAGGGTTTCGGGGTCCTTTACTGCGATGTAGTACTTGTAGAAGAAAGGGTCGGTCTCCTTGAGGGAGTCAGGAATGGTTATGGTGTCTCTCGGATGTATTTCCACAGCTGTTTCCGTAGCAGTGCTGTCGGTGAGCAGGCTGTCTGGAGCAAACAGTCCTGAAGCCAGGCTGTCCAGAACGAGACTGTCCATGGCAAAAACATCCGCAGCCAGTGTGTCTTGGCCGAGACTGTCTGCAGAAGATGCAGCAGTCGAGTCCCCGATTTCATAAAGCCCGAGCGAGTCTGCAATGTGTGCAAACTTGAGAGCTCTATGCGCATCAATGCCGAATGACTGCAATGCAGCCATCAGCACGAGCAGGGCCGGAACCCATATTTTTGCCAATGTTTTCTTCATAACAAGACGGCAAAGGTACGAATAATTATTTATTATTCAATACTTATACCTTTTGCGGCCATTTCTTCGACAGCTTTCTGATGTCCCTGATGATCTACATATGCGATGCACTCTTTGAGCAGATGGACTCTGAAACCGGCCTTGTGGAGGTCTTCGCATGTGTTTCTGACGCAGAATTCTGTGGCGATTCCGCATACATATACGTCAGTCGTGTCCATAAGTTCGAGGATTTCTCCGAGTGACTGTCCTGCGGTGTTCACGCCTTCGAAGCCGGAATATTGTTCGACTGCCTTGTCGCAACCCTTGTCGAAGGTCAGTTCTTCCCTCGCATATGGCTTGAGTTCGTCATGGATTTCTGCTCCGCGTGTCCCTGCCACGCAATGTGCAGGCCAGGTTCCGCCATATTCCATGAATGATGAATGGTCGGCAGGATGATGGTCGCGCACGAAGAGTATCGGGAATGTGTCGAGGATCTCGTGTTCCTCTCCTCCCTGTCCTTTTGTCTGCGAATCAATGTACCTGAGCGTAGCTTTCACTGCTGCGTCTGCGTTGAGGCATGCGAGGCTTCCGTCAATGAAGTCGTAAAGCATGTCGACAACTACCAATGCGTTGTTTCTCATAACTTGAAGTCGTTTATTTCTTTCACAAGTCTGTTTATGATTCCCATCTTCAGATTGTAGAGGTCATCTGAAATGTCCACCTTATAATAATGCGGATTGATGAGTCTTCGCTCGCTCGGGCTGAAGTGCATGAGCGTATTGTTATAATAGGCCTTCTTTTCCGCCAGGGTGTGGACAGGTGCGCATCTCTTTCCTCCTTCCATTACCTTGGTCTGGAGAGGTATGGCTGTATATTCCCCGGCCTCGAATGTCTTGTATTTGTAGCGGTCGTACTCGTCGCATATGGTGAATGTCTCCCCAGCCTCTATCTTTCTGCTGAGCCCGTCGCCACGCAGGCAGGTCACGTCAGCCTTGAAGATCTCACCCTTTGAAGGATCTTCCTTCATGATCCTGTAGGTGATCTGGAAGCCCGGATTGATAAGCTTGATCTTGTCTTCCGAACGCTTCAGTACGGCTTCTCCATCGATCTGAACGAGCTTGTATACATTGCCGAAGCATGGGGCGGCCTTGCTGGTGGCGATTGCGTCTCCCACGCCGTATGAATCTATGCATGCTCCCTGACGCTCAAGGTCAGTGATGAGATACTCGTCAAGTGAGTTGGTCGCGTAAATCTTGCAGTTTGACAACCCGTTCTGGTCAAGTATCTGACGGCATTCCGATGAAAGGTAGGCAAGGTCTCCGCTGTCGAGCCTCACTCCGTATACGGCCTCGTAGCTGTCGTCGATACCATTGTCCCGGAATGCGCGCATCGCGTTCCTGATGCCGCATCTCAATGTGTCATATGTGTCGATCAGAAGTATGAGAGGCTCGCCCTTGTGGGTCTTTATGTATGTGTCGAATGCCTTGTATTCGCCCTCGACGCTGCATCCGAACGAGGTCACATAACTGTGGGCCATCGTACCGGTCGATCCGTACTCGTACATGGTTCCGGCGAGGATGTTCGATGTTGCGCTGCAACCTGCTATGATCGCAGCCTTTGCGCCGTATGTTGCAGCCCATGGTCCGTGAGCCCTTCTTGAGCCGAACTCGCTTACAGGACGGTTGGTTGCACGGCATACCCTCGATGCCTTTGTGGCCACTGCCATCTGGTGGTTCATTATGCACAGAATAGGGGTCTCCAGCACCTGGGCCTCGATCAGGGGACCCTCGATGATTATGATCGGCTGGTTAGGGAAGGCTATTTCGCCTTCACGCATTGCGTATATGTTGCCGGTGAACTTCATGGCAGACAGATAGCCTCTGTATTCGGCGTATTCTTCTCCCGGGAGGAATTTCTCGAAGAATGACGGATCCATGTTTCCGAGCTGCTCGACCATTTCAATGACCTCGTCCGTTCCGCTGACCACAGCCCAGTTGTTGTTTTCCGGGGCTTTTCTGTAGAACAGATTGAAGACGGCAGCCTGATCTTTCATTCCGCTGTCATAAAAGGATTTTCCCATGGTATACTGGTACTTGTCCGAGCAATATGCGAAATTCAGCATGATATTTTTATGTTTAAATCATACAAATGTAGCTTTTTTTGTTTAACTATTTTAGTAAATTCGCAATTATTTTAACTGTCAGTCGTCCGGTCGGGAATCGCATTCTGCGGTAATGTGCCTGGCGGCTGTTGAATGCGTGTCTATGGAGCGTCTTGTGTCATTATACGAACAGTCATACGGAGCTGAACCTGAAGGGATTTCGTCATTTTCCGGTTCTGCCAGCAACAGGAGATATTACCGCCTTTCCGGAAAAGCCGGATCGTGCATCGGCGCCATCGGTACGGATGAGGCTGAAAACAAAGCTTTCATTACTATTGCGCGTCATTTCCGTGAAAAGGGCATACCGGTCCCGGAAGTCAAGGCAGTGAGTGCGGACGGCATGGCGTATGTTCAGGAGGATCTTGGAGATCTTCTGCTTTCCGATATGGTTGCGTCAACCCTGAAATCGGGAGGTTTTGAAAAAGACAGCGAGCTGACAAGACTCTTGTGCCGGACGGTGTCCCTTCTTCCGAAGATACAGTTCGACGGGGCTGCGGGGCTTGATTTCTCTGTGTGTTATCCCCAGCCGTCTTTTGACAGGCGGATGATAATGTTCGACCTGAACTATTTCAAATATTGTTTTCTCAAGCCTTCCGGTCTGGAATTCAATGAGGTGCTTCTGCAGGACGATTTTGAAAGACTCGCTGATGACCTGCTTCGGGATGAACGGGATACATTCCTTTACCGTGATTTTAATGCACGGAATGTGATGATAAAGGATGGAGAACCGTATTTTATTGATTTTCAGGGAGGCAGAAGGGGACCTTTGTATTATGATGTGGCTTCTTTCGTATGGCAGGCGAGGGCCCGGTATCCGCAGTGGCTGAAGGAAATGATGGTCGGAAGCTATCTGGAGGCTCTTGCAGAATATGTGCATGTATGCCGTGAGGATTTTGACAGAACGTTGAGGCTTTTCAGGCTCTTCAGGACCTTGCAGGTCCTTGGTGCATATGGATTCAGAGGACTGATAGAGCATAAGGCGCAGTTCGTGGTCAGCATATCACCTGCCCTGGCTGATCTTCGCCAGCTGCTCGAGGAACCTTTTGAGAAATATCCCTATCTGTCCGAGACTTTGCGGCGGATGGCCTCTCTTCCTCGTTTCAGTGAGCCGGAATGCGGAAGACAGGGGCTTGAGGTGAAGATATACAGCTTCTCATTCAAGAAAGGTATACCGCAGGATATGTCCGGAAATGGCGGAGGATATGTCTTTGACTGCCGTTCCATCCATAATCCCGGAAGATATGAACCATATAAGAAACTGACCGGCATGGACGAGCCTGTAATACGCTTCCTTGAGGATGACGGTGAGATCATCGGCTATCTTGACCATGTGTACGGAGTTGTGGATCCTCATGTGGAGACTTACAGAAAGCGTGGATTCACTCATCTTATGGTATCATTCGGCTGCACGGGAGGCCAGCATCGTTCGGTCTATTGCGCCGAGCATCTCGCATCTCACCTTGCCGGAAAATATCCTGACGTGCGTGTCCGGCTGATCCATAGGGAACAGGGAGTCGACAGAATGCTAAATGATTGCAGGATATGAAGTCAATGATATTTGCAGCGGGGCTCGGTACCCGCCTTAAGCCTATGACCGACAGCATGCCGAAGGCATTGGTGCCTGTATGCGGCAGGCCTCTGATCGAACATGTCTCCCGCAAACTGAAGGCATCAGGGATCGATGAGGCTGTCGTGAATGTCCACCATTTTGCGGACATGATTGAGGATTGGATCGGGTCACAGGATATTATGCCGATGAAGACGAGCGACGAGAGAGACAAGCTCCTGGAGACGGGAGGCGGAATCCTCAATGCAAGAAGACATCTGGAAGGATGCGGCACTTTTCTCGTGCATAATGTGGATATAATATCCGATCTTGATATTCCTTGGCTTGCTTCGCAGGTCCGTCCTGACGCCATGGCTACACTTTTGGTAAGTGACAGGAAGACAAGCCGTTATCTTCTGTTTGATCCCGAAACGATGAGACTTGTGGGATGGACGAATGTGAGCACTTCGCAGGTGAAGTCACCATATCCTGACATAGATCCCCACAAGTGTCTGAAGCTTGCCTTTTCCGGGATACATATTATGTCTGAAAAGGTGTTTGAAGTGATGGACGGATATGTCCTGGAAAAAGGTCTGAAGACAGATGACTCTGCTCCGCGCTTCCCGATCATGGACTTCTACCTTTCCGTCTGTGATACATATGGAATATATGGCGTCGTCGCGGAAGACCTCCACCTGGTGGATGTGGGGAAACTTGATACTCTGGAGCTGGCGGAAAGGGAGATATCCCGTCTGCAGTCAGAATGAAAATGTAATTGTTAACTTAACGACTGAATTATGAAATTTTTAGGAAACATTCTCTGGTTCGTGCTGGGTGGATTCATCATCAGCCTTTATTATTTCCTTGTCGGATTGTTCTTCTGCATAACAATCATCGGCATACCTTTCGGCCTCCAGCTGATCAAGCTGGCAGGATTTGCATTATGGCCTTTCGGTCATGATGTGCAGCCTGGTGCAAATGACGGTGGATGCCTGTCCATATTGATGAATGTCATCTGGATACTTGTCGGAGGAATCGAGATAGCGATGCTGCACCTTACCTTCGGTGTAGTGCTCTGCATCACTATCGTCGGTATTCCTTTCGGCCTCCAGCACTTCAAGATGGCTCTTCTGGCCCTTGTTCCTTTCGGAAAGAAGATAAGTTAGATCGCAAGGGGATCCACTTTGTCGCAGTTGCCCATCCTTGTGTCCTTCACAGGGATGGCTCTTATTATGATTATTGAGCTTACGAGTACGAGTATGCTCAATGTGAATATGACGCCGTATTTCCATGGAACCATCACATCCATAAATGTCTCGGCATCTTCAAATGCGGGTATTCTGCTGAATATTGTCGCACAGGTGTTGTTGACGCAGTGCATGAGCATGGTCAGCTTGAGCGATCCGGTCCTGTAATATACATATCCGAACAGCAGGCCGAGAACGAATGCCGGGATTGCCTGCCATGGGTTCATGTGCAGAATAGCAAAGAATGCTGCCGATATGCAGATGGCTCCTGCAGGGTTCATCCTGTTCAGCAGTCCTCGGAGTACAAGTCCTCTGCAGAGCCACTCCTCGAAGAGTGGGGCGAATATTGAAACAGACAGCAAAGATGCCCAGAGAGGACCGTTGGTCATGGATTTGAGCGCCTCCTCGAGGAAGGCCGGCATTTCAGGGAGAATCTTGCTTACCGGTTCAGTCACAAAGGCTGCGGCAAGTGTGGCCAATGATACGGTCAGGGCGACGATCAGACCGCCCTTGCTTCCGAAATTGTTGCTGTCCAGGGCATATCCTGTTTCAAATATCTCGTTTCTGCGGCTCTTTGCAGAAGCATAGAGGAGCGGTGGTATGAATGATACAGGATACGATATGAGCATGCTGTATGAATTGACTGCTTCTGACGGTCCCATAAGGAAGACAAAGGCGCTGCTCAACAGGCTTCCGATAAGTGAGCCGAGAATGAAGAGCAGGAAAAGCATCATCATCCCGCCGAATCCCGGGAGGTAGTGTGCATAATTAGAGAAGAGCTCGTATGAAGCTCTTCCCTGATGTCTTTTGAAAAATCCCATGATATCTTTTATTTGTTATAAAGAGGAGTAGGGTAGATTCCATGGTCTGCGAATTCCTGGAATTTTGCAACTACTCCTGGTCTGTCTTCCTTGAATGTCACTCCGAACCAGCGCGAAGGGGTCGAGAGGAGTTCGCATTTACCTGTTCCCTCCTTTATGATGCAGTCGACTGCAAAAGGGATGTAGAATTCAGCCTTGAGCTCGTTTATGTTCTTTTCGAGGAATTTCGTGAACACATCTCCGCTCTTTTCGAAGTAGTCCGGAGTGAATCCCCACATGTTCATCGAACAGAGGGCCTTCGGCTGAAGCTCGACTGTCTCTCCTGTGACATTGTTCTCTCCGTAGATCTTGCCGTCCTCTGCCATGGCGATCTTATGATGTTCCACCACATCGGTGAGGAAGCCGGTCTGGTCAGCAGAACCGATGCCTCTTGATACACCGCCCGATTCCGAAAGGGTATTGTCAAGCTCGAAGCCGACAAGTGCATATTCTCCTGTGCGGTTTTCATGTGCCCTGAGCCAGTCTCCAAGTATTCTGAATGACTCCTTTCCGTAGTAGTCGTCTCCGTTGATCACGGCAAAAGGCTCGTTGATCACATCCTTGCCCATGAGTACGGCGTGTGCTGTTCCCCAAGGCTTTTCTCTTTCCGGATTGAGAGCGAACTGTGACGGTATCTTGTGAAGTTCCTGGGTTACGAACTGGAATTCAAGAGGTTCTCCGTCAATGCACCTTACATTGCTGTACTTCTGTTTCACAAGTTCTTCCATCTGCTCCTTGAAGTACTCTCGTACAATGTATACTACCTTGCCGAAGCCTGCCTGTACTGCATCGTAGATGGAATAGTCGATGATTGTTTCTCCGCTTGGACCGAGTCCGTCCATCTGCTTGAGTCCACCGTAGCGGCTGCCCATTCCTGCTGCAAGTACTAATAGTGTAGGTTTCATGTCTTTAAAAATTATATTGTTAATGTTTTTGTAAGTCTATGCTAAAAATCTTTCAAAATTAGTTAATTTTGTCAGACATTCATCTAAAACAGTCAAGATTTTGGGAAAGATTAAGGATATTTTCACCGGTGAGCACAGAAAGTTCGCTTGGTTTGTTGTCGTCAGCACTTCGTTGTTTGCCATCTCCTGGATTGTCGGTCCTGGAAATACAGTTGTTCATTGGATTAAGGCCAGGAACGAGATCTCCCGCCAGGAAAAGCAGATGGAGATGTACCGCAGGCAGATAGAGTCAATGGATGCAGGGATAGAAGACCTGAAGACCAACAAGGACTCATTAGAAAAATTCGCCAGAGAACACTTTCATTTTGCGTCCCCTGGCGAAGATGTCTATATCGTTGAGTAGATTGACTTAAAATCCGGTATAAGTCCAAGGCGAGATCGCGCGGAGCTCTTCCTTCACCTGCTCCGACACTTCAAGAGTCTCGATGAAGTCTGCGATCACATCATGGTTGATGCCCGCACCTGTACGGGTAAGCGCCTTGAGCGTCTCGTATGGGTTCGGGTAATTTTCTCTGCGGAGGATGGTCTGTATCGCTTCTGCAACTACAGCCCAGTTTCTTTCAAGGTCGGCGCGGATCGCCTCTTCGTTGAGGATGAGCTTGCCCAGTCCCTTCTTCAGCGAGTTGAGGGAAATCATCGAATGTGCAAGAGGCATTCCGATGTTTCGGAGCACTGTTGAGTCGGTGAGGTCGCGCTGAAGGCGTGAGATAGGAAGCTTCATCGAAAGATGAGTGTAGAGCGCATCTGCAACGCCGAAGTTTCCTTCTGCATTCTCGAAGTCGATAGGGTTCACCTTATGCGGCATTGCCGACGATCCTACTTCTCCTGCCTTTACCTTCTGTCTGAAATACTCCATCGAGATGTATGTCCAGATGTCCCTTGCGAAGTCGATGAGGATGGTGTTGATGCGGCGGAGACAGTCGAAAAGTGATGCGAGGTTGTCGTAGTGCTCGATCTGTGTGGTAGGGAATGATCTCTTGAGACCGAGTGATGCTACGAAATCGTTGCCGAAGCCGATCCAGTCTACATCAGGATATGCCACCTTGTGTGCGTTCATGTTACCGGTTGCACCGCCGAATTTTGCAGGATAAGTGAGAAGCTCGAACTGGCGGATCTGCTCCTCGATGCGGACTGCAAACACATTGAACTCCTTGCCCACTCTTGTAGGAGAAGCCGGCTGTCCGTGTGTCTTTGCAAGCATAGGGATGTCAGCCCAGTCTGATGCCATGCCTTTGATGAGTCCGAGGACTTCCTTGAGGAGCGGCATGAAGCATTCATCGATGGCTTCCTTGAATGAAAGCGGAACTGATGTGTTGTTGATGTCCTGCGAAGTAAGACCGAAATGAACGAATTCTCCCCATTTCAGGATATCCATCTCCTTGAAGCGGTCCTTGATGAAATATTCCACAGCCTTCACGTCATGGTTGGTCACCTTTTCGATTTCCTTGACCTTTGCTGCATCTTCGGGTGTCATGTTCCTGTAGATGTCCCTCAATTCTTCAAATCTGGAAGAATCAAAATCCGCGAGCTGCGGAAGAGGAATCTGACAAAGGGCGATGAAATACTCGATTTCGACGCGGACGCGGTATTTTATAAGCGCGTACTCGCTGAAATATTCTCTAAGAGGCTCTGTCTGACGCGAATAGCGTCCATCTATAGGCGAGACTGCCAAAAGTGAATGATTGTTCATTTCGTTCGATTTAAGAGTTGCGGCGCAAAGATACAAAAAATAGCTTAATGCTCAATCTTACAGATGCGATGATTGCAAATTTGGGAAAAAAAAGCTATCTTTGCGGGCGGACAAATTGTATACTATCAATAACATCAATATTTATTAATTCAAATCAATGAGAAACTTACTAACCAGAAGCCTTCTGATCGGATTTATTGCGGTCATCTGTGGCTTTGTTACCGGATGTGAGGATCCGAAGGCACCGTTCCTTCTGGATGTGTCATCTTATGGACCTGACTACATCGAACTCAAGGTGACTGCCGCCACTCCGGTGGAAATGGCCTATGTAGTTACGACTACAAGCCAGAACATGTCAAACCCTGCTGTGCTTTATGCAACCGGAACCAAACTTAATGTAACTGACGGACAGATTGTCAGAATCACTGACGACATTGTCCAGAATACTGAATACTTCATCTATTCGGTAGCAAAGATCGATGCACAGAACTTCTCTGCCATCGACGTTGACAAGGTGACAACAGAGAAGTACAATTTCAATGAGATCATCACTGTCCTTGACACTTATTATGACGGATACAAGCTGCACATCACTGTGCCGCAGGAAGTGAAGAAGGCAAAGAATGCCCTTCGATACACTTCAGCGAGCCTTGCAGTCTACAACAAGATCAGAAATCTTTATGGCGAGACACATGCCGGTATGCTCATCACAAATGGTGGCGCTCATTCAAGATTCATCAAGAATGACTCTACAATGGTCTATACCGATGAGAATATTTATGAGCTTGACGAGGATGGCAATGTTATCATTTACGAGATGACAGGCGAGCCTATCGACTTCCATGATCCTATCGTACCAGGCGAGCCGGTGGTTTATCTTGTCGGTGAGTTCGCATGGGGCGACGTGAAGGAGACTATGGGATTCAGCTTCGGAGGTGTTGACCCTGATACAGGATTTGATCACGACAAGGGATATTTCGATCCTAAATGTACCCGCGGTACAGATGAGTGGCAGGGCGCCTTCCACAAGAAAGAGTTCATGGTTGACGCTCCTACAGTGCTTGAGGCTGATGTCAAGGTAGAAGTTTCGGATGTATCACCTATCGACGCTGTCATAAGCATCATTCCTGAGGAGGGAGTTTATCAGTATGTGTACTCTGTAGTGGATGCATCGACATATAACGCTCTCCTTTCCCTTCTTGACGAAAGAGAGGAACTCGTACAGTGGTACCTCACTTCTTATATCGCATATCTCGAGCTTGGAGTTCAGGTTGAAAGAGGCCCTATCCAGTTCAACGCGATGTCAGGATTTACAGAGCCGCTCCAGGCTGATGCGAAGTATTATGTGCTTATCACTGCAATGGGTGACGAGAACGGAACAAGCCAGCGTTTCATCAAGACTGATTTCAGAACTGCTGCAAAGACAAAGGCTGCTCCTGTTATCGAGGTTACACCTTGTCCTGTTGACAGGAACAGACCATATGAGGCACTCTTCAATGTTAAGGCTCCTAACGGTGACCTCGCCGGTGCATACTGGGCTTGCAACTACAGAAGAGAGTGGCAGCTTTACCTCAACCAGAAGTATACTTATGAGGATCTCTGCAACGGTAACTATTCATTCTCAAGCGATGAGATCGCACTCATCAACTCACCAGAGGGATATACAATGTCATTCCCTACTCTCGACGGCGAGACTTCAAGACTCGCAGTGTACGGATGCAATGACGAGTACACATTCAACGTGATCAGCGAGACTGATGTGAACGAGCCTGCTGTGGCAGACTATACTGCACCATATGCACAGGCAATCGCACCTGTTTCATCTCCATACTTCGATGCTCTTCCTGGCGAGTGGACAGCAACAGCTACCCTCCACGCTACAGAGTATGTGAACGAGAACCCTGTGAAGTACAATCTTACACATACTTCGAAGGTGGTGATCTCGAATTCAGCTCCTGAATTGCCGGAGACTCTTCCAAGCTACGTATATGGCCTCTATAATTCAGGCAACAATCCTATCGGTGCTGATGAGGTTGACGATATGTATGCAGAGCTCAAGTCATTGTCGGAGACATTCACTGTAAACAGAATCGAGAACCAGAACAGACTTCTCTGTACAGGATTCCTTGATTTTGATTACTATGATGATCCGGGCCGTCTTGACATGAGAACACCATACGACCTCTTCGTTGCAGACAACTACAGCTCTGTTGATGTGCCGCAGCTTATCAATGACTTCGGTCCGAAGTGGTTCTTCCAGGTTGCTAATGACGGAAGCATCTACATTCCGTTCAACCAGGAGTATCTCCCACCTATGCACAACTGGCCTGGTTATCCTTTCTACGTTGCTGCATACTGTGAGGAGAACAACATGGCATTCTCTACTGCTAACGAGGCTGTAAGAGGATTCCCTGTAGAGATCTCTGCTGACAGAAACACCATCACTATCAAGCCTGTCGTTCTTGAAGGTGAGGATGGAAAGAGCTATTCATATTATATGAATGCAATGGGTGTGAGCTCAAACGGAACCGAGCTTGTTGCACCGGTTATTTCAGAGATCGTTCTCACAAGAGGATGGACAGAAACAAAGGCATCTTCATCAGTTCCTTCTACAGTTTCTGTATCTCCTCGCAAGGTTGACGCTGTCGAGATCGACGGAACACCTACAGTATTCAAGAAGGCACCTGCTTACAAGTCCATGACAAAGCTTGTCGCTCCAGAGAGAATAGAATTCAAGAAGGTTGAGAAGCCTAATGCATTCACTCTTGAAGAGTTTGACGCAGCAATGGAGAGAAGCGTGGAGAAATATCTTAACGGAAGAAGATAATTGAATATAATGAAGAACATTTTCAAACTTGCATCACTGCTCACAGCAGCAGTGATGCTTGTTGCTTGCAGAGGCAACAATGACGGCCCTAATCAGGGTCAGACAGGAAGCGGTAAGCTTGAAATCACTACTGACAAGACTCTGATCCAGTCTAACGGATCGGACATTGCTACTCTCACAGTTACCCTTGACGGTGCTGTAGTTAAAGAGGGCCTCGAGTTCTTTGATGCAAAGAACAATCCTCTTGACATAGCTGACGGCAAGTTCAGTGTTACTACACCGGGTGAGTATCAGGTATGGGCTACTTATGGCACTGCTTATTCTGACAAGGTCACTATCCGTGCAATCACTATTCCTGTTCCGGCAACTCCGTCCGATCCGAAACCAGCAAGCACTGACTTCAAGGCCAAGGTTCTCCTCACACAGTTTACTGGTACTGCGTGCGGTTATTGTCCGGGAATGATGCTCAAGCTTCATCCAGTTCTTGAGGATCCTGCAATGGCTGACAAACTCGTATGGGTGGCAAGCCACTCATATGGATGGAATGCCTCTTATCCAGATCCTGCATCAATATCTTCTGATTTCTGTGATGTCCTTGGTGCACAGCATCCGTCGCTTAATCTCGACCTTAAGCTCAAGTTCCTCAATACAGCTGCAAATAATACAGAGGCTCTTCGTGGATATATCAACGAGTATTGTGAAGCGAAGAAGGATGTGGCATCAGGTATAGCTGTCAATGTAAAGCTTGCTGATGATGTCGTAGTTGCAAAGGTGACCATCAAGGCTGCAGAGACTGCAGAATATCGTGTCGGAGGTTTCCTTCTCGAGGATGGCCTCAAGGCTACACAGATCTCTGCATCTGAAACATGGATGAACACACACAATGCATGTATCCGCCATATTGATGCAACAAACAATTATCGCGGACATAAGATCGGCAAGATCAATAAGGGCGAGACTGTGGATTATGCATTTGTATGGGATCTCAATAAGATCTGGAAGCAGCCTCTTGCTGAAAAGAAGTGGAAAGAGTGGGTGGAGGAGAATCTCCGTGTAGCATTCTTTGTTACATGCCCTGATGCGGACGGAAATTATTCTGTGAACAATGCGGTTGAGTGCGCGGTTAATTCACAGCTTAAATTTGAATATAAGTAATATTTTATATTGCTATATATTATAAGTATAAAGTCCGGTCTGCCAGAAATGGGAGACCGGACTTTTTTAGTGCGTCATGTTGCTGATTACCCGCCTACATCAGGAGCATGATGGCGAAGACATAAAGGAGAAAGGCCTGGAAAGTCAGGCTGCTCTGTGTGCTCTGGCCGATGATGACTTCAGTGTCGTCGCCTGTAGCTGTTTCGTGGAGTTCCACGCGGTCAGGCAGAGATCTTCCAGCCCATTTACGTATGAGATATCCGTCGCTGAAATATGTGAGCCCGCCGTTGGAACGGTTCATGGTCGCGAGGGTCTTGTAGTCCGCGTAATACATATGCCTTTCAAGCGTCTTGCGTTTGTTCTCGTCAAGCTTTCCAAGTTGTCCTGACATCTCTTCAGGAGTTGATGCGACAAGAAGCATCGGATTAAATCCTTCTGCGGCAGCATCTGAAATGAATTCAGCTATTCTGTTCCACTTCTGTTCCTTCATGCGGGGATCATATACCGATATGATCATTACTTTGCCCTTTGTTGCGGTGTAGTCGCAGTAGAGTCCTTCTGAATCATAGAAGGAAAGATTTATCCTTATGTTATCATAATCTTCCTTCTCACGGGTTTCTGTGCTTACGAACTTCCATGTCGTGTCTGGCAGGTGGCTGAGCGTGAATGACTGCTGTACACCGTCTTTTTCGTAAATGAATATAGCCTCGTATCTGTCCTCCTCTGCTTCGCGGGACCCGCTCTGCAGCTCTGCGGCAGGCTTATAGTCAGTGAAGTCTACCAGAGGTATATACATCCATGAATATACCGTGAATGCAAGGACTGACACTGTGACCAGCGCAAATGAGACGTATTTCCTCTTCTTCGGCCTTCCGAGGCCGCGGAGTGGAATGAATGCGCATCCGAGAAGGATGCAGATTACTATGTTCTTCAGGAATGTTTCCAGATGGGTCAGGTGGACGGCTTCTCCGAAGCATCCGCAGTCCATTTCCGGGTTGAAGATTACAAGTATCAGTGTCAGCAAGGTGAAGAATCCCTGTATGGACATTGCTGCGATTGCGGTCATGCGTCGCCATATACCGGTGATGAGGGCTGTTCCGATGACAGTCTCGGCCAGGGCGAATACAGTTCCTGAAAACTTTGCGGCGAAGTCCATGAAGCCGATATGCAGGAAGTCCATATATTCCTTCATGATCAATCCCGTTCCGACCGGATCCAGGAGCTTGAGTATACCCGAAATAAAGAATACGAATCCTGTGATGAATCCGCAGAAACGCCGCATACGTTCTACTATGTATCTCATGTCACTTTCTGTTGATTGCTGAATCTACTATGGCCTGGACCTTGGCAAATATTGCACCCGGAGGCAGCATTTCGCCATATTCGTCAGAGCAGTCAATCCTGATGAACTTCGGGTCGGTTTCGCATTGTCTGCGGTATATTTCCCTGACGCGCTTCTGGAATTCTATGTCTGCTTCGTGGATGTCCTGCGCTCCTTCAAGATAATCTCTGTCCTGGCCGCCTCTCTGACTCTTGAGCTTGGATTCCACGAATCCTATAGGTACATCGAGGAATATGTTCAGGTCCGGTACAGGGAGGCCGAAGTCGCCGTATTCCGTGTTGAATATCCAGTCGCGGAGTCTTTCGGCCTCTGTCGGGTCTGAAAGCTTTGCGCATTGGTATGCTATGTTGGAATATACATATCTGTCAAGAAGCACGCATCCTCCGTCGGCAAGCTTGCTCTTCATGTCCGGAGCGGCTCCGTGGCGGTCTTCAGCGAAAAGAAGGGCTACAAGCTGCGGATGTACAGACTCGTTGTTGCCGAAGTCTCCGCGCAGGAAGCGGCTGATGAGGTCCCCGTAGACAGGAGCGTCATAGCGTGGAAAATGTATGTATTCGATTGCTCCGAAAAGCTGCTCGAGATATTGCCTGAGTCTTTTGACCTGTGTGGATTTACCTGCACCGTCCAGGCCTTCCAATACTACTAACATGTCGTATCATTTATGGGTTATCATACAAAGTTACGTAAAAAACTGCCATAACGAGTTAAGTCGAGTAATCTTTTTTACTATTTTTGCATCCTATTTTATATGGATACGGACAGACAGATAGACATAATGGGCATCATCAATGTCAATGATGATTCTTATTTCTCCCAAAGCAGATGCCCTTCTGTTGAACAGGCTCTTTCTCTCGCTGCGCGATATGTGCGGGAAGGGGCTGCTATTCTTGATATAGGTGCGTGTTCCACAAGGCCCGGTTCTCTTCCTGTCGGTGCGGATGTGGAATGGGAAAGGCTTAAGCCTGTTCTGAAGGCTGTAAGGGAATCTTTTCCTGATGTCCGTATATCTGTGGATACATATTGGGCGGATGTTGTCAGGAAGACGTATGATCTCATAGGGGATTTCATAGTGAATGACATTTCGGCAGGCGAGGATGATCCTGCGATGCTTCCTGTGGTCGGTTCGCTCGGGCTCGAATATGTAGCCATGCACAAGAGAGGCAATCCCATGACAATGCATAATCTTACTCAATATGAGGATGTCGTAGGTGAAGTTGACGGATATTTCGATGCCTTTGCCCTGAAGGCTGGAGAATGCGGGATTGCAAGATGGATACTTGATCCGGGCTTCGGCTTTGCCAAGACGGTGGAGCAGAATTTCGAAATGCTCCGAAGGCTCGGCGAATTAGTGCGCCCCGGCAAGAGAGTTCTTGTAGGTATTTCCCGTAAGAGCTTTATTTATAAGACATTAGGCTCGACTCCTGAAGACTCCCTTCCTGCTACACAGGCTTTGCATCTGCAGGCTCTGTTAAATGGTGCCGATATCCTTCGTGTTCATGATGTGGCTGAAGCGATGCAGATTGTCACAATGTACCGTCGCCTTGCATAAGGGTCGGATTGTCCTGTTTTTCAGCCCACTGGCAGAAAAAAATTTCATAAAGCAGATATTATTGATTAACTTTGCAACGATTATACCTATAGGTATACGGTGTGAAAAACAATTAATTGCAATTATATTATGAGAACATTTCTTTTGACTCTTGCGCTCTGCATTTCAGCAGTTTGTGCAGCCCAGGTGCCATCGGTTACAGTTGAGAATTCCAAAGGTGAGACTGTGAACACAAAGACCCTTCTTGACGAGGGTACACCTATGATCATCTCATTCTGGTCTACATCGTGCAAGCCTTGCATCCGTGAGCTTGACGCTGTATATGATGCGCTTCCTGACTGGCTGGAAGAGGCTGACTTCCGTGTTGTGGCAGTTTCTACTGATGACAGCCGTCTTATGGCGAAGGCCAAGTCTTTCGCAGAAGGAAGAGGATGGGGAGAGGACTATGTGCTTCTCTTTGACAAGAACCAGGATTTCATGAGGGCAATGAATGTATCTGTCGTGCCTCATGTATTCGTTGTTGACGGCAAGGGTAAGGTCGTTTATTCTCACACATCATATGTGCCGGGTAACGAGGTTGAGCTTTTCGAGGCTGTGAAGAAGTGCTCGAAGTAGAGGCTCGTTCAATATTTATGTAAATGACAACAGAAGATAAGATGAAAAAGGCTATTCTCCTTATCAGCTCGCTGGTACTCCTCTCCGGATCGCTTGCAGCTCAGGAAAAAGGCTACCTTACAGGAAGCTTTGAGACAAATGACCACTTTTATGTGGAAGATCTTGAAAACAAGTTCAAGCCTACAGGTGACAAGTTCGGATCGAACAACTATCTGAAGGTCGACTATTACAAGGGCAACTTTTCTGCCGGACTCCAGCTTGAGTCATATCTTCCGACTATGCTCGGCTATCCTACAGAACTGGACAAGACTGCCCTCAGCAATATTTATGTGAACTGGAAGGATGAGAATTTCCAGATTACCGCGGGAACATTCTACGACCAGTTCGGTAGCGGACTTCTCTTCCGCAGCTGGGAGGACCGTCTCCTCGGATTGAACAACGCACTCATGGGTGCCAGATTCGCATACAACTGGGAAGACAAGATCGCATTCAAGGCTCTCTGGGGTACTCCTCGTCTTGGAATGGAATTCTCTGATACACAGGTGAGAGGAGCTGACTTGAGCGTATCACTTGCCAATATCATCGGTCTCGATGACATCGTCCTTTCTGTCGAGGGATCGGTTCTCAACAGATATGAAAAGATCAGTGATGTTGCCGTAGAGGCTGGCGGAAGCCCTCATACATACGGATGGTCGGGAAGAGTCAATTTCGACATGAACGGCTTCTTCGTCAAGGGAGAGTATGTCGATGGCGGAAAGAAGCTCATCAACATGACTCCGAAGAGAGGTAATGCACAGCTCGTCGAGCTCGGCTATAACGGCCGCGGACTCGGAGTCACTCTTACCGGACGCCGCCTCGAGTGGATGGGTTCGAAGATCAGCAACGCATCATCTTCATCATCGAACATCATCTCGTATGTTCCAGCGATGAGCACCCAGTATACATATATGCTTACCACCCTGCATCCTTACAATCCGCAGGTGGGAGATGATTCATCTTTTGCATATAACAGCGGTGAGATCGGCGGTCAGCTCGATGCATTCTACAATTTCCGTCGCGGAACAGCTATCGGAGGAAAGAGGGGAATGAAGGTTCATGCGAACTTCTCTACATATTATACCCTTGCACAGAAAGGAACAGCACAGGCGGGTAACCTCCTTTTCCGTGACTTCAGCTTCGATGTGGAGAAGCAGTGGACAAAGCAGTTCAAGATGGTCCTTCTTTATTCGATGCAGGAATATAATCCTGGATACGGACAGTACAAGACCACATGGCTCTCGAACATCTTCGTGGCTGACCTTCTCTACAAGTGGACTTCGACTTTCTCTACAAGACTCGAGCTCCAGTACCTCACTACATATGAGGATCAGAAGGACTGGATGGCAGCACTCCTCGAAGTCAATTTCGCACCGCACTGGAGCATCTGGGGAAGTGACATGTACAACCACGGATCTTCAAAGGTTCATTACTACAATGCCGGTGTGAGCTATGCAAAGGGACGTACAAGACTCGCCCTTGGTTATGGCCGCTACAAGAAGGGATACATCTGCTCCGGTGGTGTCTGCCGTCAGATTCCTGCATACACAGGAGCTAACTTTACAATCACTACATCATTCTGATAATGAAGAAATTAATTTATTTTGCGGCAGCGCTTTTAGCGCTGTCGGCTTGTCATGGTACAGGTGGAGAATATATACCTGACGAATATGTCGGCCCATATACACTTGAGGCAGACAAGACTGAAATCGAGGCGAGCGGCTCTGACTGGGCTACATTTACACTTAAGGATTCGTACGGAAGAAATGTCCTTGATGACAAGATAGCGCTTCAGAGAGTGAATATCTATGCCGTTGACGGTTCGGGAGTTGCCGTGGACCGTATGCAGACAAGGTTCAGAGCCATCACTGACGCTTCGTATACCTTCGAGGCATCATATTCCGGCAACGGAAAGATCGAGAAGAGTGCCAATGTCGTGACCCTTACTGCGAAGAACAGGTCTTCATATGAGAAATATCATAAGAATGTGGCAATCTATAAGGCTACAGCCACATGGTGCGGACCTTGTGCTGTGATGACCACAGCTCTTGCATCTCTTGATGAAGATGCCAAGGCACATTCTGTGGAGCTCTGCTGGCATGGTGAGGATGAACTTGCCCTTACTCTGCCAGGCTCACTTGCCGACTGCGGAGGCATGGTGATTTCATATTTCGGCGGTGCCGGATACCCTACTGTTGTGTTTGATGCCCATTCGATGTTCCGTGGTGAACGCTCGGGTGCGGACTTGAGTGCGGCTATCTGGAGGATCCGTGCGGACTACCCTGCTACCTGCGGTATCAAGCTTGAAACAGAATACAATTCTGCAGCTTCAAGCATTCAGATCAATGCGGAGCTGACCTCATCGACAGGCGGAGATTATGACCTCGGATTTGCAATCCTTCTCAACAATCAGATTGTTCCTGGCGGAACCAACCCTGGTCAGAAATACGACCACATCGTGTGTGCATCTACAGCCAATTATTACACAAATTCCACAGCAATATCGTATGTCGGAAAGAATCAGTCAAAGAGCTGGTCGCAGGATGTTCCTGTAGGAAAGTTCAATGTAAATGACCTTTCTGTCGTAGCCTTTGCTTTTGTCAGAGACGGCAATCGTGCGAGGATAGATAATATCGTTGAGGTAAAGGCAGGAGAGTCAATAGGTTATGTTCTTAACTAAAACGCTTGTGAAAGGATTTTTCAAATATCTCGCTATAGCATTTGCATGCTTCTGCGCCTTCGCATGCCGCGGTACGATCGATGATTCTACGGTGGTTCCGGATGGCGTCTTGAGAGTGTTTGCGGACAAGTCGGAAATCAAGGCTGACGGAGTTGAGGAAGTTACTTTCCGTGTCATGTTCGGCAGTCAGGATGTTACTGCGGAGTCTAACTGCACCCTCATCAGAAGTCTTGACGGTAATCAGAGCTATATGGCAGGAGGTGTCAACAAGTTCTCCACCACAGCTCCCGGTACATATACCTTCAAGGCCCGCTATTATTATGCAGGTGCGCATTATTCCGATAACGAGGTTGAGGTTGTGGCTACCCCATATTTCACTGGTGAAGAGGAACAGTATCTTCAGAGAGTTCTCGGAGTATATTTCACTTCCATCGGCTGCACATCATGTCCTACGGCATCAAAGGGAATCGCCAACCTTCAGCAGGCATATCCTGGAATGATTTCAATCGTGGCCTTCCATGATGACATGGTAGTGGACGACCCTATGAAGATAGAGGAGACTACGGTATTCAATGCTGCGCTTGGAGGCTTTCAGGGACTTCCGAGACTCTTCTGGAACATGCGTACGGGAACAGACATCATCGGACCGGTCTTTACTGACAGTTACAAGGATGAGCTGAACCAGTATACCCCTTCGTGTGGAGTTGCTGTGTCTTCGTCTTATGACAAGACTACAAGGAAACTTGATATAGAGCTTGGCATCAAGTCGAACATAGCGGCAGCTTACCGTTACCTTGTGTTCCTTGTGGAAGATAATGTGGACGGTTACGAGCAGGCTGGTGTGAATGGCAGCTATCTTCATCAGAATGTCATTCGTGATGTCCTCGTGAAGTCTGCGTCAGGAGAAAAGATCAACAACGGTCTGCCGCTTCCTGTAGGAGTCGAAGTCAAGGCTTCAAAGTCTGCTGTTCTTGATCAGAGCTGGGATGCCGATAACATGCGTGTGGTTGTTGCGGCTATGTTGAGTTCTGACGGCGGATATACATTTGTTGCAGACAATGTTAACGAATGCGCTGTCGGTTCAAGCGTCTCTTATTTATATGCTGAATAAATAATATGAATATCATAAAAAACATAATTCTTTTTATTGCAGCGGTTGCAGCTTTTGCAGCTTGTCATGGAACGGATGACACGACTTCAAGGCCTGTGTTGACTGTGGATAATGCCGAAATAGATATGGCTTCTGTGTCCAAGGTCACCTTTGCGGTGACTTTTGACGGTGCGGATGTCACAGCAGAGTCTCATATCTATTCTGCAGCGGCATCGATAGATCTCGCAGGCTCTGTATTCGAGCCTGCGCAGCCGGGTGAATATGTATTCGAGGCGGAATATGACGGTATGGTTACCGATCCGGTAACTGTGAAGGTGGTCAATTCAAAGCCGCAGGTAAACTCGAAGTTCAACCGTCATGTCTGCGTTTTTGAGTTCACCGGAACATGGTGTGCCATGTGTCCGCAGGGATTCACAACCATGAATGCTACGCTCCAGTCAAGCGACAGGTACAAGAACTATGTGCATGTAATCGCACTGCATGATTCTGATGACTATACTATTCCGGCAGTAGCAAAGTTCTTCAATCATTGTTCGGGAATCTTTTCCGGACTGGCTTATCCTTCGTTCGCAACAGATCTCAGGGATGTGAATCTGCTTACAGGAGAAGGTGCTTCTGCATTCTCGAAGAGCCTCAGGACTTCGTTCAATGAATACAAGCCTCATTGCGGTGTGGCTGTATCTTCTTCGCTGAAAGATTCCGGCAAGAAGGCAGAGGTCAAGGTCAAGGTCGAGTCGGAGTTCACTGCTGACTATCGTGTGATAGTATTTGTCGTTGAAGACAGGATTGTCGGATACCAGTTCGGTGTCCAGGGCTATCCTGACGGCCAGAATGATTATCTGCACAGGCATGTGGCCCGCAAGCTGGTGACCTCGTATGATGTTGCAGGTGAGAAGCTTGGCACCAATTCAATGATTTCTGCCGGAGAAGAGGCTGAAGCTTCGTGGACCTTCGACGTGGACCCTTCATGGAATCTGCAGAATACTGAAGTTTATGCCCTTGCGATTGACTCAAACGGGTATGTAAATAATATGAATGTCTGCCATATCGATGGCGGAGATTCCGGATATGATAACAAATAGAATAATTGTCAACTATGAAGAAACAACTTATCATCTTATCGTTTGCATTGCTTGCAATGGGTATTGCTTCATGTCAGGACCCTGCTCCAACCCCAGGAGAAGGCCCTGTATCTGGAGAGGCTTATAACCCTTACAATGAGCAGATTCCGATCGCATGGCATGAGGGCCTTGCTGAAGGCAGCGAGGTCGGAGTGACCATCGAGGTGAAGAATGTCACTAATGACAACTTCGTGTTCGAACTTCGTCCTGGAGCCAGCATCCAGTCGTTCAAGCTCGATGTCTATCCTCTTTCAGTCCTTTATAACAACCTCCTTAATGACGGTATGGTCGGAAAGGCAGAGTGGGAGATCAATGAGCAGATCAGAACATATCTCTATAATGCCGAGGGCAATGGAGGATATACTTTTTCTGTAGCAGACTTCGAGTCTTATCCGGAGGAGTTCCTCCAGATGCAGTTTGACTGGGGAAATACAGCTTATGCCGCGGCAAGTGCAGTTCCGATCCCGGATGCAGACTACATCATTGCGGTTGTAGGATGTACTGATACACAAGCAAGCTCATCAGCGCAGCAGGATCTGACTCTTTGCTATGTGCACACAACAAGCGAGCCGCTCGTGGGAGATCCTTCATGCGAGCTTGATGTGAATATCGGTTATCGTAAGTTCTCTGTGCAGCATATTCCTAACAATGATACCAAGTATATCTACTACTTCGGTTCGACTGCAGACCAGATTGACGAGTATATCGACATCTGCGGTGACAGGATGTTCCGTGACTTTATCCGCAGCCTTTATACTTCCCCTACCGATGTTTCGGATCCGGAAGGACTTATCTACAACTATGATTTCGGTCAGGCGGCAGACGCATCTCTTATCAGCTGTACTGCTGCAGTATGCTGTGATGCCAACATGACTCCTGCTGAAACTTATATCCGCCGTGATTTCCATCTCAAGGAGATTCCTGCAAATGCTGCGGGTGCCGATCTTGAGGTAAGTATCAAGGAGGACAGAATTGCGGCTGCATATATGGAATTCGAGGCTACAATGCAGGCAAACTGTAACACAATCTTCTATCGTTTCTATAATGAGACTGACGCCGAGGCGCTGAAGAACGGTACTGAAATCGAGAGAAAGCTCGAGGCTATCGATCTTCTTGAGCAGGGTTATGGCTGCCATAATCCAAACTTCATGTTCGATGAGGATGAGCAGATTCCTTCAGGTTCGGCCGGAACAGTGACACTCGAGGGATTCGGCGGTCTGGCTCCGGGAGGTAAATATTGCATCGGATATATCGGAAGAAATGCCTTCGGCTCTCCGACCGCACTTATGTTCTCCGACTATTTCACTCTTGATGAGAGAAATCTTTCTTCCTCTGCAGGCTGCAAGGTAAAGGACCTCAAGCTTACATTGAGCAATCCGGGCAGAACCCAGTTCAGGGTTGATGTCGAGTATGATCCGGAGACTGTATCAGTGGTTTACCTTCAGTATATGACGGCAGACAACAATCCGGGTCTTGACGAGAACAGCCCTTGGTCTTCATGGGTCAGCTTCATATTTACCCCTTCTTCTTCAGCTACAGGATCATATGAGTCAAGCAATCTTCTTGTGAATGCATGGCAGAATGTTCCGAGCGGACATGATTTCATGACTTTCACAGGTATGACTCCTGGAACTGATTACACTGTCTTCCTTTGTGCGGAGGATTTCGACGGAAACATAAGCGAGATGCAGTTTGAGCACATCACAACCAATCCTATCCAGGTGGGATCGGATCCTACAGTGAATATGGCTCTTGTAAAGGCTGACGCTTATCCTTATGACTGGACAGTGCTTTATCAGATCGACCATGATGTGGCGAAGCTGAAGTATTGCTATGCTGACAATGCTGCTGACCTTGCGAACTATATCCCGAACCTCACACAGGCTGCCATGAACAATATCGCAGAATCAGGCATTGATTACGATACATGGCGTCAGGGAATCTATGACTGGGTAAACGAGCTCGGTATGGAGACAGAGAGTGATACCAGCCAGGACTGGAAGGGAAATGATACTGTTATCGCGGCCTGCCTTGCAGTAGGTAAGGACGAGACAGGTGCAGAGGTGTATCAGCTGTTCCATCTTATCTGTAAGAACGGACAGGCTCAGACACTTGAGCAGATTTTCGGAAAGGAATAAAACCATTACAATATTATCAACTAAATTCTTTAATTATGAAAAGACAGATTATGAAAGGCATTAGCGCTTTGTGCGCAGGTGTCATGACACTCTTTGCAGCGTCTTCTATTTTTGTGTCTTGTTATGACGATGCTGAACTGAGAGGAGAAATCTCAGGTCTCGGCGATAAGGTGGCTGGTCTTGAACAGCGCCTTGCAGATCTCGAGAAAAAGCTCAATGACGAGCTCGGAAAGATCCAGCGTCTCTTCCAGGCAGCAGATGCAGAGCTTGGTGCAGCTGATGATGCTATCCAGGCTATGATCAAGGTTGCTGGAATCGAGAGAAATGCAGACGGCAAGATCGTAGTTACAATGACTGACGGTGAGTCATTTGAGATCGAGCCGGCAGACAAGAACACTAACTCTGTCCTCACTATCGTTGAGGAAGGCGGAGTGAAGTATTGGGCTACTGTTGATGCAAACGGTAAGGCTACATCAATCGGCATCCCTGTAAATCATCCAAGCATCGAGTTCAAGTTCGAGGAGAATGTAATCTATTACACTCTTGACGGTGGTAAGAACTGGGTGAAGGTTGCGAACATCCCTGAGGATGCTGCCGCACCTATCATCACTAACGTTACTTACACTGACAAGACAGCTACATTCTACCTCGGTGACTACTCTTTCACAGTGGATATCGCTGAGCCGCTCAGCTTCGAGGTGCGTGCTGGTAAGCTCTACTTCATGTCAGAGGCTACTCAGTCAGTTGCAGTGAAGACTTCAGGTGTTACTGATGTTACAGTCATGGCAGCTCCTAAGGGCTGGTGGGCTGAAGTTAACGCTGACGGTCAGATAGTGATCACAGCTCCTAACTTCGAGGATACACAGTCAACACTCGACTATGAGACTTGGACTGAGATCCCTGGCAAGTATTCTGCTTCAGGTTATGTGAAGGTTCACGCTTGTGGCGCTGACGGAAAGTGCATCGTTGGTAAGATCGCTGTAGAGGTTGCCCAGTATCCTCTTCTCGTTAAGGCTTATGGCGGAAACGCATACTTCGAGATGGTAGGTGACTCATACTGGTTCAACACATTCTTCTACGGTATTTCTACAAAGGAGACTCTCGAGGCTGATGTGAAGCCAATCATCGACGGCCTTAACGCTGGTGACTGGAGCATCTATGATAACTTTGTGAACAGTAATGGCGAGCAGGCTGTATACTCTACAGTGGCAGATCTTCTTGGCTCGGAGCCTGAAGAGGGAACAGAGTATGTGATCTGGGCACTCCTTGAGAGCAACAATGTCCTCACATATACCATGGAGGATGTAATGCGTTCTTACTACTCTCTCATCAATGTGGAGATCACAGAGAATGAGTCAGCAAGAACTGCTTACAATATCGACATCAATGTTGATGTTACAGGTGCTGATTCATATGTAGCCCTCGCAATTCCGCAGTCTTACTGTGAGACAGAGGAGGATGCATACTATCAGAAGGAGCAGATGGCTATGGCTATGGCAGAGGGCCAGTACTATGGCAAGCTCTACACTGAGAACTATTCAGGTTCAGCACTCGATATCGCTGCCGGAACAAGCTGGTCAATGACCGGACTTTATGCTCCTAACTCATCAGTATACGTGTTTGTCCTTCCGCTCGACGGACGTCCTGCTGATGCTTACACTGCAGAGGATGTTGTTCTTGCTTCATTCAAGACAAGCAACCTTCTTCCTGGTGGTGTAATCGACGCAACTGCAACTGAGGTTACAGAGTATATGGGTAAGGTATTCAGCTATGAGGACTGGCAGTATCACGATCAGCTTATCGTTCTCGACAAGTACACTGAGCTTGGTGTTGCCCTTACTCCATCATACAATGAGGGATGGACATCATTCTACTACACATTCCTTACAGAGAATGAGTGGGCTGTATACGGTTCAGACGATGCTCTTATCGTTGTGAAGCTTCTCGAGGGTTATGGAATGACTCCAGAGGATTACACTGACGGTTTCCCTGCATACCTTGTAAACAATGTGAACCCAGGCGAGAAGTGCTGGTTCGTTGCTCTCTTCGTGGATGAGGACGGCAAGTATGGTGCTCTTGCAAAGGTTGAGCTCCAGTCAGAGACTCTCGAGTACAGCGCAATGACTCTTGATGTTGCTTCAAATGTAAACAACGGTGTTCTTGCAAATACAAGCGAGCTCAAGCTTACACTTACTCCTTCTGAGGCTGTGTCAAAGTACATGTACATCAGTCAGGTGACAAACTACTATAACCCTTATGAGGGTATGGACGCTTCAGAGCTTGCTGACGAGATCTTCTTCTCTACAAGCGCTGTGACTGTAGATCCATCTGAACTTACTGATGGCGTACTTACAGTGGGTGACCATGAGTTCGGCAACACATATATCTTCGCTATCATCGCTTGCGATGCAAACGGTGCTCCTATGACCGAGGCTGTAGTTCTTGAGTATGAGAACATGTTCAAGATCGATAATGTTATCTCAGACGCTTCTGCATTCGTAGGTGAGCCTTCAGTAGAGGTTCATATGCCAGAGTATCTCGGAAATTCAGATGACCTCGATGTATATTACTGGTGGGAGGATCAGACTGACTGGGATATGGGATACTACTATCGCTATTATGTGAACTATACTGTGACTCCAGCAGAAGGAACATCTGTGAAGAGCATTCTTGTCAATACTAACTCATATGGCAATATTGCTGCAGATGCTGCAGGCAAGGCTTCACAGGTATGGCAGGATACATTCGGCTCTTACTACTCTTATCTCCACAGCGGTACTGAGGCTCAGACAACTGACCCTCGTCAGTTCGGTCATTACAATGAAGATGAGGCTCCAGCTGTAATCCTCATGGTATCTTGGACAGATGCAGACGGAAACTACTACTACAAGGAAATCGACCTTACAGCTGATTTCGCTGCCCTCAAGGCTAACCTTGACGCAGATTGCGGCGCAGCAGGTGGTGAGGAAGAGATTTCGTCTCCAGACGGAAAGCAGTGGAAGTTTACATGGGTAGATATGGGCGATGTTCCTTCTGCTCTTGATTTCGGAGTGACTACTGAAGGTCAGCTTGCAGTAGGCTTTGATCTCGAATATGCATATAGTGACGAGGAACTTCCAGAAGAACTGATCGGCATGTATCTGCAGTATATGGCATGGGAATACGCAGTTACTCCTACAGATGCAACATCAGGTGTAATCACTGTCTACGGCTATGATCATTTCGGTGATGTTATCTCAAGCGAAGGAACTTATTCAAACTACGACGGTACTACTATGACCGTGACATTCGATATGCTCTATCTTGAGGATGTTGTAATGACAGTAGCAGAAGATACAATTCCTTTCTACATCGAACAGTATATGTAAGATTTAAGTAATGGTTTATTTTCGGCCCGAGGTGTCAACCTCGGGCTTTTTTTGTGTTTCACATAATTTGTGAATGCAACTGCGGGATGAATGAAATAATTATTGTATATTTGAAAGTTAAACTATAGTGATAACCAGAAGAATGAGAATAAGAACGATTTTAAATCTCGCAGTAGCGGGCCTTCTCGCAGTCTTTTGCGCTTCAGCCTGCAATCCTGACGAGAAGATTGATTCAGGTGTGACCGAGGTGGTCAATCCTAATGCGGATAAGAATGTTTCTTTCAGAGGTGCAACGATTTCAGTAACCTTCAAGGCAGCGGCGGCATGGACTGCAAGTCTTGACCTTAAGACCGGAGGCGAGGATTGGGCACACATTTCCAAGAACACAACAAGCGGCAAGGCCGGTAATGGCGTAGTCCGTATCACTTTCGATGAGAATACTACTGCAGAAGAAAGAGTGGCTGACCTCTGGGTGTCTGTGGAAGGATACGATGCCTCATGCATATGCACCTTGGTCCAGACCATTTCAGGAAGCAGTGTCGAGGCCGAAATGAACAAGGCACTCAATACATATATGCATGACATTCTCAAAGAGGACTATCTTTTTGTCGATGCATACAATTCTCTGGATGTAGACCTGACTGTGAATTATGTGGACTTCCTGCCGACACATCTTCTTGCTCTTGGCGATGCCAATATCGAAGACGGCGGCTATTACAGAACTTCACAGGATAATGCTGGTCAGAGATTCATCTATTCCAATATAGTTGAGGTGACTCCGAATACGAAGGCAAGCAGCGTGGCAGGTCTGGGTTTTGGTCCTTTTATCTCGACAGCTCTTGCACCGGGCTCGGAAATGATGGGAATCGCTCCTTCGTTCGTGCGTCATGGATCTCCTGCAGAGGCAGCGGGTCTGCGCAGGGGAGACCTCATCTATGAGGTCAACGGAAGTATCCTGACAACATCAAACTATCGCTCATACATGTCCGGTCTGTATGCAGGCGCAAGCGGAACATATTCCTTCAAGTTCCTTCGTTATGAACCGAATGGAAACGGTGGCTATTCTCATAATGCTTACGAGGCATCATCTGTGTCAGCTTCCGTACATGTCTACAATCCGGTGCTTCATGCATCCATTCTTACTGACCCTTCTGATGCTTCAACAAGAATAGGATATCTTGTATATGAGTCTTTCGATCTTTATTCGCAGGAATATCTCGAGGCTACCATCGAGGAGTTTGTCGAGGAGGGTATCACAGACATGATTCTTGACCTCCGTTTCAATGCGGGTGGAGCTGTTGCACAGAGCCGCTGGCTTTCCGGATGTATCGCCGGAGAAGAGAACGGAAGCAAGACATTTACGAAGGTTGTATATAACGATGGTTCCGTGGAGAACTGGAAATTCGATTACGGATATACCAATGATACTGACAACCTCGGCAAGCCTGTCGATCTCGGTCTTGACAGACTCTATGTGATCTGCTCGTACAACACTGCATCAGCAGCCGAGCTTGTCATTAACTCTCTTCGAGGCATCGATTTCCCTGTCAAGCTTTACGGATGCAGGACAGAGGGAAAGAATGTGGGAATGACCGTGTCCACTACAACATACAAGAACAGGACCTTCGAATTTGCACCTATCACGTTCTATGTGAGGAATGCGAAGGATTTCGGGGACTATCCTGACGGAATGGAGCCGGATGAATGGGTGAACAATGACAACAGACTGTCGACAGATGATGCTGACAATGCATTCCCTTATTCGTTTGCAGACTGGGGAAATCTGGACTTCAACATAGCGCTTCAGTGGGCGTATTGCGATATCACTGGCAAGGCAAGGTGGAGTACAGGTACTACTACGAGAGCATCTTCAGGAACTGTTCCTGATCCTGCAGATTTCTGCCGGTACGAGCCTGCAAACGGAAGATACGGAAACATAATACGCACTATTGATAATCATTAATCCTTAATAATATGAAAAATTTTACTAAACTGACGTGGTTAAGCAGAATGCTGCTGGCTGTCGTTCTTGTCTTTCCGATGATGGTGTCCTGTATGGACGAAATCAACGCTTTGAAGGACAAGGTTAATGAAATCGAAAACAGATTGAACCAGCTTGAGTTGAGACTGAACGAGGAGCTTGCGGCTCTTGAAGACCTCATCAACGGTAAGGTAACAATCAAGCAGGCCCGCCGCAATGACGATGGATCATATGTCATCGAGCTTTCTTCTGGTGTCAACTTCACCGTATATCCGAAGACAGAGCAGCTCAAGTCAGTGGTTACATATGTTACCCTCGGAGGCGTGAACTATTGGGCATATTATGATGAAAACGGTACTCCGCAGCTTCTTCTTAACGAGAACGATGAGCGTGTTCCTGTAGCTGTGGCGACTCCTGAGGTTGTTACCAGGGATGAGGAGATGTTCCTCGTGATCGGATCGAAGGAGTATCCTCTCAGTTCGGGTGATACAGTGTTCTCTGATTATGAAGTACATACTGATGCACTGACAGGAGAGGTGCAGGCAGTTACATTTACCTTCGGAGAAGGAATGACATTTACGATCACTGTAGACGGATATCAGGGCCTTACATTCGTTATTCAGAGTATGTGGGATTATGTTCCTGTATATGATTATTTCGTAGCTTACGGTACTACTGAAAAAGTTACGGTCAAGAAACCGGGTGTCGTGGAATATGTTCTTCAGATTCCTGACGGATGGAGAGTCAAGGAAGTTGTGGATGAATTCATGGGTGAGAGCTATTTCAGCATTACAGCTCCTACTCAGGAGGCTGTAAAGGCCGGTGCGGCTTCAGAGGGTGAGCTTAAGGTCCTTTCAGTTCTTGAGGGTGGCAAGGCTTCGGTGTCAAAGCTTTATCTTTCTGCTGATGCATTCAGCGAAGTTTATGTCAAGGAAGGGAATGCTGTTACCAAGATGTATACCGGACTTCAGAAGTTCGTTTATGGTGTCTGCCTTGCTGACGACTATGATGAAGCTGCCCTGCTGGAGGTAGCTGGTGAGCTTCTTTATGCATATGACTACCCTGCCGGTTATGGTGTATCAGACTTTGATCTCAATACACCTCTTACAGAGATTTATGGACAGGAACTTATACCTGGCGAGACATATGTATTCTGGGCAGTGCCTGCACTTTATTACTCGACCAATGATGATGCAGGATATTATGTCAAGGAGGGAACATTCGCTTATGCAGATTTTACTTATGTTGATGTTACCTTTGAGGTGGCAGATCCTACATTCCGTGATGCAACCGTGACTCTTGATGCAAAGGGCGTCAGCTCATATTATGGCGGTATCGTGAATATGAGCGATTATGCCAAGGATGACATTGTGCAGTATCTCAATTACGGTGTATACGATCCTATTCCTTACACAGAGGCATATGAGGGTCCTGCATTCGGCTTCGGAGTTGTAGAAGCTGAATCTGAAATGAATACTCCGTACCTCGTATGGTTTGCAGTTGCAGAAGAAGGCAAGACATATACTGCTGACGATATCATGTTCCGTGAGTTCACAACAAGTGGTCTTCAGGCAGGCAGTGAGGTTGTCGTGACTGCAGGACAAGCTGAACTTACCAGCTCGGCGGTTTCGGTTCCTCTTACGGCAGAAGGAGCAGGAATGATCTTCTACTCTTATGTGAAGTACAGCAACGCCGGCCGTTATCCGGATGATGCTGCAAAGACTGCTTATGTGCTTGCAAACGGTACATGTATTACAGGAAATTCAGGAACGGCAGTAGTAGAGCAGCTTGACCAGCTCGAGACAGTTTACCTTTATGCTGTTGCTGTCGACGAAAATGGTAAGTACGGTAATGTATATGTAGAAGAGTTCACAACATTGGAGTCGATCTTCAATGACATGCAGGTGAAGCTCGAGATTGTGCGCAACAAACCTTACGATGTTGCCATGAGCGTTGAGGTTACCGGAGGCGAGCCAACAGGTTTTGTATATTGGATCGGTAAGTCTACTGATACCTTCTGGAAGAGTTCTTCGAACCTTGGCGGAACCAGAGAGAAGGCACAGGACTTCATCGCTGCCAACCCGAATAATGCGAAACTTGCTACTGCAATGAGAAAGTATACATATGCAGACGGTCAGATCACTATGACAGACCTTGCCCTTGAGACAGAGTATGTCGCTGTTGTGATGGCAAAGGATGCGGAGGAACACTTCTCTGAAGCAACTGTTCTCACATTCAAAACCAGATCTATGAATCTTGGCAATGTTGTTTATTCGTCAGACCAGGCATGGGCGTCAGCAGCTCCTGAAATTGAATGGCTCCAGAATACCTTTATTCCGGCTACAGCATTCCTTTCAGGTTCGTATGCTTTCAATATCAAGGTGCCGGCTGGGCTTACAGCATATGTGGCAGCAGGTACAGAAGCATATTTCACTAATGGTGACGAGACTCTCCAGCTGGAAATAGAGGATAAGATTATTGGAATAATCGAGTATTCCGACAGACCAAGAGAGGTCGCTAATGTGATAGATGAGGACGAGTGGGTAGAGAAGGGCTATCCTTATGGACACGAGTTCCAGCGTTATTGTCACGGCTATCCTCCTCACGGTTATGGAGTTATCTGGGCAGACAAGAATGCTCATAACGCTGTATGCCAGGAGAGCGAGCCTGAAACATATGAAAAAACTGTAAATGGAGTTAGTGTTGCTTTCTCATCTATAACCCTTTATAATAATGGTGACTATGTGTATTTCCGTCAGCCTGATGCCATCACTACAGATGATGTTGACAAGGTATATGTGGTTTACAAGGATGCCTCTGGCAATTATTATGAACCATATGTGATTGACGTTCCGGATGAATACTTCTCCGGCAGCAACTCAAGAGACTAAGGTTCTGGATATTTGTTTTCTAA
>JAFYLU010000002.1 GCA_017550025.1 Bacteroidales bacterium
AAAACTGCTTTTGTTTGAAAATGGAAAATCCGACTACCGGAAGCTCTCCGACATAGATCTCTGTACAGAAATCGACAGAAATATACTTCCAAAATATGGAAAGCGGTCAATATACCAGCTCTCATCCGTGGAGAAGAAATACATAGCCAATCATCTCCACACCACGCATCATATCAACGCTGTGCAAATCCGCAGGTGTTTGGGAATATTATGAAAGACGGCTATCGCAGCCGGAACATACCCCGACGACTAAAGATCAAGCGCTGCGAGTAGCTCGACCCATGGAGCGTCCCCGCGCCTGACTGCTGTCCGGTTATCACCCGACCGACAAGACCTTGACAAAGAATTGCCAGTTTTTTCGTCAAGGTCTCCCGAAAATCAATCAGAATGCATCAAAACTGGCACACCTTGACAAAAAACTGCAGGATTCTTTGTCAAGGTGTGCAGAGATGCGCTTACTTACCTGACGCTGTGTCGAGATCGCCCAAGGGTTCTGCCCGCAGCGAGCGGTCTGTAGTCGCGAATGCACGGAGATGCTGCGAGTCATGAAATAAAGCGAGGCCGGGCCAGAGATATATGTACACGCGAAAAAGCCAGGCCTTTCAGCCTGGCTTTTCGTAGCCCCGAGCAGAATCGAACTGCTATCTAAGGTTTAGGAAACCTCCATTCTATCCGTTGAACTACAGGGCCATTACGAGATCAAGACTTACTCAGCCTTCTTCTCAATGATCTGACGACCTCTGTAATAGCCGCACTCTGGGCATACTCTGTGGTACATGATAGTAGCACCGCAGTTTGAACATGTAGCGAGTGTAGGAACTACAGCCACGTCATGTGTTCTTCTCTTGTCGCGTCTCTGCTTTGAGACTCTGTGTTTTGGATGTGCCATTGTTCTATATTTTTTAATTTATTGTTTTTTAACTACTTAAACATACCTTTCAAAGCTGCGAACGGATTGTTTTCCTCCGTTCCCGGAGCTTCTTCGCCCTTGTTTCCGGAAAGATGCCTCAACGCCTCCTCATTGCAATCTCCCTCTTCGTGATGACGCTGCATAGGCAGAGACAGGCAGACATAGTCATAAACGATCTGGCTCATGTCAAACTCCGCATCCCCTTCAGGCACGAAGACTATCTCCCTCTCTCCTTCCTGATGTTCTTCCGAAGACTCCTCGTCTCCATACTTGACGCTCAATCTGATATCCACCTCAACAGGCAGATCAAGATCTTCAAGACATCTGTCACACTCCACAGTCACATGACCATCTACCTCACAGTCCACGCCGACATAACGGCCTGACTTCTCCACAACCACAGATGCAACTATGTCAGCATCAAGGATATCCTTATTGTCAAAGGCTTCGAAGAACTCCTTTCCGGCATGCCATGAAAACTCATTGTCTCCGGCAGCCAATCCATTTAAAGGTATTATAAATTTATCTTCCATATCGACCCATAAACAGATTTGAGCCCGCAAAGGTAAAAAAAACTTTTGTTATTAGCAATTTATATCTGAATTTTTTCTCTTGCGCTCAATCTCATTAAGTATTATCTTCCTTAATCTCATCGATTTAGGGGTTACCTCAACCAACTCATCCTCCTGAATATACTCCAGAGCTTCTTCAAGAGAGAAGACTATCGGAGGCGGAAGCATCACCTTGTCATCACTTCCTGAAGCACGCATGTTGGTAAGCTTCTTGGTCTTGCAGATATTGATGTTGAGGTCTCGCTCCCTTGTATGCTCTCCCACAACCTGTCCCTCATATATCTCCACTCCCGGCTCGATGAAGAAGCGTCCTCTGTCCTGAAGCTTGTCCATTGAATAAGCCACCGACAGGCCGGTCTCCAGAGACACGAGAGAACCATTGGTACGACGCTCGATATCTCCCTTATACGGCTCATATCCCTTGAGTCTGTGAGCTACGACAGCCTCTCCCTGGGTAGCAGTGAGGAGGTTGCTCCTGAGTCCCATAAGTCCTCGTGAAGGGATGTCGAACTCGAGATGGGTCCTGTCTCCCCTTCCTTCCATCTGGATGAGTGCTCCCTTTCTGCGGGTCACCATCTCGATCGCTCTTCCTACAAATTCCTCCGGAACATCGATAGTAAGCATTTCTATAGGCTCGCAGCGCTGTCCTCCTATCACCTTGTCAAGCACCTTCGGCTGACCTACCTGCAGTTCGAAGCCCTCACGGCGCATAGTCTCGATGAGAACCGAAAGATGAAGGACACCACGGCCATACACCACGAATGAATCCGCATTTGGGCCCGGCTTGACACGAAGGGCAAGATTCTTCTCAAGCTCCTTCTCCAGACGCTCCTTCAGATGTCTCGAAGTCACGAACTTGCCTTCCTTGCCGAAGAACGGAGAATTGTTGATGCAGAAGAGCATGCTCATTGTCGGCTCGTCCACCTCGATAGGAGGAAGCGCCTCCGGATTCTCGAAGTCTGCGATGGTATCTCCGATCTCGAAGCCCTCAAGACCCACCACGGCACATATATCGCCGCACTGGACAGTTTCCACCTTTGCCTTGCCAAGGCCGTCGAATACCATTATCTCCTTTACCTTCTGCTTCTGCTGTATATCATATCTCTTGCAGAGTGTGATGTTCATTCCGGCATCCAGCGAACCCCTTGTAACCCTTCCCACAGCAATACGGCCGACATAAGGAGAGTACTCAAGAGAAGAAATAAGCATCTGCGGAGTTCCTTCCTCTACCTGCGGAGCAGGGATGACCTCAAGTATGGTATCAAGCAATGCGGTAATGTCACTTGCCGGCTCCCTCCAGTCGTATGACATCCAGCCCTGCTTTGCACTACCGTACACAGTCCTGAAGTCAAGCTGGTCTTCTGTTGCACCGAGAGTGAACATAAGGTCGAACACCTCTTCCTGAACCTCATCCGGACGGCAGTTCAGCTTATCAACCTTGTTGATGACAAGGACCGGCTTCTTTCCCATTTCTATGGCCTTCTGAAGCACGAATCTTGTCTGCGGCATACAGCCTTCGAAAGCATCCACAAGAAGGATCACGCCATCAGCCATGTTGAGGACTCTCTCAACCTCACCTCCGAAGTCGCTATGGCCCGGAGTGTCGATGACATTGATCTTGACACCTTTATATAATACCGATACATTCTTTGCAAGGATAGTGATGCCTCGTTCTCTTTCGAGGTCGTTATTGTCAAGGATGAGCTCTCCCAGCTTCTCCTGCTCTCGCGCCTGGCGCGCCTGATAGATCATCCTGTCGACAAGAGTCGTCTTGCCATGGTCGACATGGGCTATGATCGCAATGTTTCTGATTTCCTGCATAATCATCTAATAATTAATCATTTGACAGCATACTGCCACCGGCCGGATACCCCGGCCGAAAAAGATTTGCAAAATTAGACATTTTTATAAAATATTTAAAACACTTTTTCTATTTTTGCACATTAAATGCTGCTGTGCAGCACAGACATGTGGGATTAGAAACAATTATATAAAAGAAGAAATATGAAACAGGACATGATCGTAATTCTTGATCTTGGCAGCCACGAGAACACAGTGGTAGCAAGAGCAATCCGTGCATTGGGCGTATATAGCGAAATCCACCCGCACGACATCACAGCCGAGGAGCTCAAGGCTCTTCCTAATGTAAAGGGTATCATCATCAATGGCGGACCTAACAATATAATCGACGGAGTTGCGATCGATGTTCTCCCTGAAATCTATGAGGCCGGTATCCCGGTAATGGCAGCAGGTCACGACAAGGCACTCTGCGAAGTGAAGCTCGCACAGTTCGAGAACAACGAAGAGGCTATCAAGGACGCAGTCAAGGATTTCGTTTTCGAGACTTGCAAGGCTGAAGCCAACTGGAACATGAAGAACTTCGTGGCTGACCAGGTGGAGCTCATCCGCCAGCAGGTAGGTGACAAGAAGGTTCTCCTCGCGCTTTCAGGAGGAGTTGACAGTTCTGTTCTTGCAGCCCTCCTTCTCAAGGCAATCGGAGACAAGCTCTATTGCGTTCATGTAAACCACGGACTTATGCGCAAGGGAGAGTCTGAAAATGTCGTAGAAGTGTTCAGAAACCAGCTTTGCGCCAACCTTATCTATGTAGACGCAACTGACCGTTTCCTCGGTCTCCTCGAGGGAGTTGCAGACCCTGAACAGAAGAGAAAGATCATCGGTGGCGAGTTCATCCGCGTATTCGAGGAAGAGGCACGCAAGCTTGACGGCATCGATTTCCTCGGCCAGGGTACTATCTATCCTGACATCGCGGAGAGCGGAACAAAGACTGCAAAGGTCGTGAAGTCACACCACAATGTAGGCGGTCTTCCTGATGACCTCCAGTTCGAGCTCGTTGAGCCTCTGAAGCAGCTCTTCAAGGACGAGGTTCGCGCATGCGGCGTTGAGCTCGGTCTCCCGCACGAGATGGTTTACCGTCAGCCGTTCCCAGGCCCGGGTCTCGGCGTACGCTGCCTCGGAGCGATCACACGTGACCGTCTCCACTCTCTCCGCGAGGCTGACGCAATTCTCCGCGAGGAATTTGCAAAGGCTGGTCTCGACAAGACCGTATGGCAGTACTTTACAGTCGTTCCTGACTTCAAGTCAGTAGGTGTACGCGACAACGCACGTTCATACGACTGGCCTGTAATCATCCGCGCCGTCAACACTATCGACGCAATGACTGCAAGCATCGAGCAGATCGAGTGGCCTGTACTCCTCAAGATCACAGACCGCATCCTTGCAGAGGTTCCAAATGTAAACCGCGTATGCTACGACCTCTCGCCGAAGCCATCAGCAACAATCGAGTGGGAGTAACCAATGTAATACTCATCAAAAAAGACGCTGTCCTGTCCGGACAGCGTCTTTTTTGATATTTTATTTTCAGATCTTATCTGACACGGATCTTTCTGCCGATCTTCAGAGTCGTCTTCGGCGTGATGCCGTTGAGACGACAGAGGGCGTTGACCGTAGTACCGTTGTTTATGGCGATTCTGCCAAGAGTGTCTCCCGACTTGATGACATAATATTTCATCGCCGCCTTCTCGGCATCTTCCTTCTTGTCATCCTCGTCATTCTTTATCTCGTCTTCAAAATCCTGCTCATAATTGCTGTAGATATTGAAATATTTCTTCTTCAGCACAAAGAGCCTGTGACGAAGTATTCCCTTTTCAAAATCTATAAGCCACTGCGGATCGAAGGCAAATCCCTTATAACGGGTCTCATAATGCAGATGCGGACCTGTAGAACGGCCTGTAGAACCACCCAGTCCGATTACATCTCCGGCATTGACCCAGTCCCCCACCTCTACATTTCTCTTTGAGAGATGAGCATAGAATGTCTCCAGTCCGTTCTCATGTCTGATGACCACAAGATTTCCGAATGCTCCCCAGTATTTGGAGACCCTCACCTTTCCTGTAAATGTGGCATATACAGGGTCGCCCACCTTAAGCGGAATGTCCACGCCCTGATGTCTGCGTCCACGTCTCGGGCCGAACTTGCCTCTGTAATATACAGAGCCCTGGAAAGGGCAATGATACTGGTCGAGACTGTCCACAAGCCAGATGGACCACTCGTTCGGAAGTTCGCTCTGCTCTATTCCATAAGGATTGGTCGCACTCTCATTCCAATGCTCGTCAAAGACTCCTGTCGTCTGCTGGAATCCCGGAGTCTTGTAATAATGCCATGTCTGGTCGGCATGAAGCACGACCTTTATATGCTCATTTGCAGTATCAAGGGTGTCAATCGGATCCGAAGGTGAAGTTATCAGTGACTTCAGGGGTTCCAGAGCCGGGCGCGGTACAACGAGATGCGTCCTGACCGTATCGATTCTGACCGGTCTGTTCGCAGAACTCTCTGTCGGGAAAGCCAGCCATGCCGTTGCAACCACTGCAATGCTGGCCAGATACATTAATACGACTTTCTTCATCCTATTCTGCGCCAAACTGTTCCTTAAGTATTTCCCTTACCTTTGAGACCTTTTCATCAAGAAGCTCCTGCGATGTCGCCTCACAAAGGAACCTGAGATAAGGCTCTGTGTTCGAAGGCCTTATATTGAACCACCATTCAGGGAATTCCACACGGTATCCGTCAAAATCCATATAAGCTGTCGACTGCTCGGTATTCATGAAATGGTCTCTGACAGCATCCATGGCGCCCTTCTTGTCTTCAAGACGGAAGTTGATCTCGCCTGAATTCTGATATTTCTCGATACCTGCGATAAGCTGGCTGAGGGTGATTCCCTGCCTCTTCATCTTCGCAACCACATTTATAATGAGGATAGCTGCAAGAAGTCCGCTGTCCGAATAGTAGAAATCTCTGAAATAATAATGTCCGGCAAGTTCTCCACCATATACTCCGTCGATCTCGCGAAGCTTGAGAGCGGCATAGGCGCGTCCTACCCTCCAGGTATTCATGACTCCACCCATAGGAGCAAGATATTCACCTACTGCCTTCGAGCTCCTGATATCCTGATGCACATATCCCTTCTCTCCTCTTTCCTCAAGGAAATAATGTCCGAGGACAGCTATCATAAGGTCAGGGGAAATGAAGCGGCTGTTCTCATCCACGAACATGACTCTGTCGGCATCACCGTCAAAAATGACTCCGATATCCGATCCTGTCTCCGAAACGAGTTCCTTCAGAGCCTGCACATTCTTCTGTACGAGAGGGTTCGGCTCATGATTTGGGAACCTTCCGTCGAGTTCCTCATAGATGTAAGCAGGTGCATCGCCGAAAATGTCGCGGACAAAAAGAGAAGCCATACCGTTAGAGACATCCATTGCGATCTTCAGACCGGACCAGTCACCCTTGTACTTGAGAAGGAAGTCAAGATAGTCCTTGCGGATATCCATAGGATGAACCTGTCCGCGGACTTCTGCAGGAACGCATTCTCTGCCTTCCTCTATCCACTCCTTTATCTGTCCGAGTCCGGTATCGAGACCTACAGGAAGGGCGTTTTCGCGCGACACCTTCATTCCGTTATATTCGGCAGGATTATGGGAGGCCGTAATCTGCACAGAAGCCTTGAATCCATAATGAGCTGTGCCGAAATACACCATAGGAGTAGTGCTGAGGCCTACATCATAGACATCCGCACCTGCATCAGTCAATCCCTTGAGAAGATACTCGTGTATCTCATCCGACGAGACTCTGGCATCCCTTCCGACAAGAACCTTGTCAGCCGAGAGAAGTTCTGGAAGGAAGAAGCCCACCTTGTAGGCGACATCCTTATCGAAGTCCACATTGTAGACTCCCCTTATGTCGTATGCATGAAACGCTCCCATTATTTCTTTGACTTATATCTGGTCTGAACTGTTCCCTTTGAAATGGCCTGGAGCTTACGGGCGATCATCTTGCGTCTGATCGGCGACACATTGTCGACAAAAAGATTTCCCTCGAGGTGAGAGAGCTCATGCTGCACCATACGGCAGCCGAAACGGTCGAATTCCTCAACCACCTTCTCAAGATTCTCGTCATAATACTCTACCTTGATCTTCTCCGGCCTCGTAACCTCCGCATAAATGCCAGGCACGCTGAGGCAGCCCTCCGAATAGTCACAAGTTTCCTCGCTTTCCTCAAGCACTACAGGGTTGATCATCACCCTGCGGAAATCCTTCAGATACTCGTATGTATCCGAAAGGTCAGTTCCGTCAACGATGACCACCCTCAGGTTCACACCGACCTGCGGAGCTGCAAGACCGCATCCGTCAGCGGCTGTCAGTGTCTCCTGCATATCTGCGATCAGCTTTGCCAATCCTTCCTTATCCCGAAGGTCCGCCTCAAGATTTTCATTGCGGAGCTTCTCCGAACCGTATAAATAAATAGGTAATATCATATCTTATCTGCGTTTTTTTCCTGTTACTTTTGAAGACAACGAATCCGGTACGAAAAGAGGATCTGCCGCAAATCTCGGACCTCCGGCCATCTTGTCCATATAGCTCTGGAGAATGATCGCCGCACTTATCTTGTCGACCGACTCCTTGTTCCTGCGTTCCTTGGCCTTCATTCCTCCGTCAATCATGGCACGATGTGCAAGCACCGATGTAAACCTCTCATCCTCAAGAGTGACCGGAACATCCGGAAAAGCCTTGGCGATCTGCTTCAGGAACACATCCACATCCTTGGCCGCTTCAGACGGAGCACCGTCCATATTCACGGGATAGCCCACGACGAAACGCACTACATTCTCGCTTTCAGCATATTTTTTAAGATATTCTATTATCTTTGCAGATTGTACCGTCTCCAGGGCAGATGCGAATATGCCGAGAGGGTCGCTCACAGCGACACCGACTCTTTTTCTTCCGTAATCTATTCCTATGATTCTGTCCATACGGCGGCAAAGTTAAGAAAAAAGCATTTATGAGCAAAGAGAATAAAGACAAGAGACACAGCAGGCTGCGCCTTATGATCTCTGATGACAAGACCCATCAGCATCTTTTCAAGCTTCACTTCACCAGAACTGGATTCGTGGTGGGAGCAGTCAGCGGCACGATCGTATTTGCCGCACTGATCTTCATCATCATCGCATACACGCCACTCAAGACATTCATACCGGGATATCCGGATGCAAGATCCAAGAGAGCGGCGATCCAGAACGCGATCCGCATCGACTCTCTTGAAAATGTGATCTACAGATGGGAACTTTATTCGGAGAATCTCAAAAGGGTCATGGAAGGAGAAGATCCGCTCAAGATAGACAGTCTGATCAACGACGGGATCAAGAATAATTCCGCGGCAGACATGAAGAAACTTGCGGAAAAGGATTCCATCCTGCGCGAGCATGTAAGACAGGAGGAAGAATTTGGCATTTCCGACAGGGACAAGCGCAATCTCCCGATCGAAGGGCTTCATTTCTTCACGCCTCTGAAAGGAGTCATTTCTGAAGGATATGACCCTGCAGTACATCCTTTCGTAGACATCACCGCACCTTCAGGATCAGTAGTCAAGGCCACGCTTGACGGCACCGTGATTTATGCGGGCTGGAGCGAAGAGGCAGGCTACACCATACAGCTGCAGCACGACGGAGATATTGTCTCAATATACAAGCATAATGAGAAGCTCCTCAAGACCACCGGAGACAAGGTATCCGCAGGATCACCTATAGCCCTTGTAGGCAACACAGGAAATCTCTCTACAGGAGACCACCTTCATTTCGAGCTCTGGCACAAAGGAGAAACAGTCGACCCGACAAAATACATAAACTTTTAGAAGTTATGGAAAAAAGGCATATAGCCATACTCGGATCCACAGGGTCGATAGGAAGACAGGCCCTCGATGTGATCAGACAGCATAGAGACCTGTTCGAGGTGGAACTGCTTACAGCAAACAACAGTTCAGACCTCCTGATAAGTCAGGCGATAGAATTCGATGCAAATGCAGTCGTCATCTGCAATGAGGACAAATACGCCGAAGTTGCCGAGGCCCTTCAGCCACATTATATAAAGGTATTCGCAGGCATGCAGTCAGTATGCGACCTCGTCACAGGAGACAACATCGACATCGTGCTGACATCAATGGTCGGATTCAGCGGACTTTCTTCCACTGTGGCTGCAGTAAAGGCCGGAAAAACAATAGCCCTTGCCAACAAGGAGACCCTCGTGGCGGCAGGAAAGATCGTCATGGACCTGGCAGAAAGGCATAATGCAAGGATACTCCCTGTGGACTCGGAGCATTCGGCCATATTCCAGTGCCTCATGGGATCGGCCGGAGCCCCTGTCGAAAAGATTCATCTCACGGCATCCGGAGGCCCGTTCCGCACATGGACCAGGGAGGAGATTGCGAAGGCGACCAGAGCGCAGGCCCTCAACCATCCGAACTGGAGCATGGGAAGCAAGATAACCATCGACTCGGCTACAATGATGAACAAGGGTCTTGAAATCATCGAGGCCCGCTGGCTCTTCGGCACGCCCGGAGAAAAGATCCAGGTTGTGGTTCATCCTGAATCCATAATACATTCCATGGTGGAATATGCAGACGGATCGGTAATCGCACAGATGGGGCACCCGGACATGCGCGAGGCCATCCAGTTCGCCTTCAGTTACCCGTTCAGGCTTCCTCTGGACAACAGAAAGCTGAATTTCGCCGAACTCGGAAGCATGACATTCCATGCTCCTGACCAGGAAAGGTTCCCGGCGCTCCGGCTCGCCTACGAAGCATTGGAAAAGGGAGGAAACATGGCATGCATCATGAATGCCGCCAATGAAGCTGCTGTTGCAGCCTTCCTTAAGGAAAGGATAGGTTTCTATGACATAACGGAAATTGTCAGCGAATGCATGGCTGGTGCGGATTTTGCAGCAGATCCAAGCCTTGAGGCCATATTCGAAACCAACGAAAGTACTCTGGCAAAAGCTGCCGGGCTGATTGAAGAATTCGCCCGCAGAAAATCATTTCAACAACCCTGAAAATGACAGTAATCATTCAAATAATTCAATTCGTTATAGCCCTCGGCTTGCTCATAGCCATCCATGAACTCGGCCATTTCTTTTTTGCAAAGCTGTTCGGGATAAGGGTAGACAAGTTCTTCCTTTTCTTCGACGCTTCAGATGTGAAGCTCCTCAGCACAAAGACAGGATGGTTCTCGAAGCTCTTCCCAAAGGCAAGGAATCTTGAGACAGAATACGGCATCGGATGGCTTCCTTTGGGAGGCTACTGCAAGATAGCGGGCATGATAGACGAATCGATGGACACGGACCATCTGAAGTCAGAGCCGCAGCCATGGGAGTTCAGGTCAAAACCGGCATGGCAGAGGCTGTGTGTGATGGCCGGAGGAGTCCTGTTCAACTTCATCTTCGCCATCATCGCATATTCTTCGATACTTGCTATCTGGGGAGACACCTACCTCGGCAACAAGGGCAGCAAGATCTATGTGAACGAACTGGCATACGAGATGGGATTCCGTAACGGAGATGAAATCCTGATGCTTGATGACTACCAGCCGGAAGACTTCAGGATGCTTCAGGCGGATCTTGCAAGGCATACTGCGCAGAAGGCAATAATATTAAGAGGTAACGACACCATTACCTTATATATAGACCACTCGATGATCGGAGATGTACTGAACACTCCGGGAATGTTTGACCTCGCTGTTCCTTTCAAGGTGAAGGGCGTTTCGGAGAATTCACCGAACTTCGGTTCTGACATCATGGAAGGAGACATGATATTCTCCATAGACAGCCTCTCCGTGAGCTTCGTGCAGGACGCATGGCCCATCCTCGAAGAAAGGAGGGGATGCACGGCAGAAGTCGGCATCATAAGGGGAAGAGACACGCTGACAAGGATGATGCAGGTGGACACAGCTGGAAAACTGGGCGTCTTGCTTGTTCAGCCTGATTTCCAGAAGAAGGAGTACACCTTGATATCGGCCATCCCTGCAGGATTGAAAAAGACATTCAGCACGATCGGCGGATATGTCCAGGACCTCAAGCTGGTGGCCACACCGAGCACAGAGGCATACAAATCACTGGGAAGTTTCATCTCCATCGGACAGATCTTCCCTCCGATGTGGGACTGGTACAGTTTCCTCAGCATCATAGCCCTTCTTTCTGTCATGCTCGGAGTGATGAATCTGCTTCCTGTTCCCGCACTTGACGGTGGACACATGGTGTTCACCATATACGAAATGATTACAGGAAGCAAGCCAAGCGACAAGTTCCTGTATATAATGCAGATCATTGGCATGCTGCTTATATTCGGACTCATGTTCCTGGCATTCGGCAACGACATTGCGAGATTATTAAGATAACAAAACAGTTCATACCATGAAACGATTTCTCAAATATCTGGCATTGGCTGCAGCAGCAGTGATGACCATCGTATCATGCAGCGAGGAAAAGAGGAAGAAGGCCCTCCTGCCTAACATCAGTGGAAAAGCCGGCGAAGTCATTGTCGTAATAGACCAGGGAATCTGGGAAGGAAGCGTAGGAACAGTACTGCGCGACAGCCTTGCTGCAGATTGTCCATATCTCCCCCAGAGAGAGCCGCTATACACACTTGTGAATGTCGCTCCAAGCGGCTTCAACAACATGTTCCAGATACACAGGAACATCATTATTGTAAATGTGAGCAGCAGCGTGACAGAACCGGGCATCCTTTTCAAGAAAGACCAGTGGGCGGCTCCGCAGTACGTGATATATGTAAATGCGGCTGACAGCGATGAAGCGGCATCCATCATAAAGGAAAACAGCCAGAAGATGATAACAGTGCTTGAACAGGCCGAAAGAGACCGCCTTATGGCAAACACAAAAAAATATGAGGAACTCAAGCTCTCCCCAGTCGTAACAGAAATGGTCGGAGGCTCACCTCGTTTCCCTTCAGGTTACCAGCTCAAGAAAAAGACAGACGACTTCATCTGGATCACCTACGACACCCAGTTCACCCAGCAGAGCGTGCTCGTATTCAAATACCCTGTCGTGGAAGGCGAAGACATGATGAGTCCGGAAAGTCTCATCGCGGAAAACAACAAGATGCTCAAGAACAATGTACCCGGCATGTTTGAAAACACCTACATGACCATAGCACCGGTAATAACTCCATCGGTGAAGTACATGAAATATAAAGGTATTGACTTTGCGGAGATCAGAGGACTGTGGGAAGTTCACAACGACTATATGGGCGGACCGTTCGTCGCACACGCTTTCTATAGTGAAGACGGAAAAGAAATAATCGTACTTGAGGCATTTGTTTTCGCACCAAAATACGATAAAAGACAGTACCTGAGGCAGGTAGAGTCTATACTTTACTCTTTTGCATGGGCAGAAAAGGATACTGAAAAATAATATTTGCAAAATATTTTCCGAATTTCTTTGCATTTTAAAATTTAATTTCTACCTTTGCACTCCCATTCGTAAAAGATGGTCAGTTTGGTCGGTTCGTCTATCGGTTAGGACTCAAGATTTTCATTCTTGCAAGAGGGGTTCGATTCCCCTACCGACTACAAAAAATATAAAAAAATAAAAATAATGGCAAATCACGCATCAGCAGACAAGCGCTATCGCCAGAGCGAGAGGCGCAGATTGCATAATAAGTATTATGCAAAGACTACAAGAAACGCAATTCGTGCGATTCGTAACACAACTGACAAGACTGCAGCAGAGGCTAACGCACCAAAGGTTTATGCAATGATCGACAAGCTCGCAAAGATCGGCGTTATCCACAAGAACAAGGCTGCCAACCTCAAGAGCGGTATCGCAGTCTACATCAACAAGCTTTCATAAAGAAAATACTCCTTATTTAAAGGTTCTTATAGCTGAAAAAAGCTGTTCCATACCGGGACAGCTTTTTTTATTATAATACACCACCATTTTCGTGGACAAGCTTGAACCAAGTCATGCCCGACCTGATCGGGCATCCTATACGGAACAGATTCCCGGTCAAGCCGGGAATTTCATGGACAGAGAAATCAAAGGGGGCATCGATCGTGCAGTCTGCTTCAGCAATTGGCTGGTGTATATGCCAGCTCGATGCCCGGGATTAATTAGATTTTAACAAGCCTGATGACAAAAAGCCCTGTTCTTAACCTGTCGCAGAAGAGAATTTAGCGGAAAAAGTGAAAAAGTTTAAAATTTTGAAAATTTTATCAAAATTATGATTTATTAATGCTCGTCTAAAGCCGCTTACAATTCGTAAGATAATTTTAAAATAATTTTAAGAATAGAGCTGTTAAAACGAAATAGCAAAAATATAACGCCACAAAATCAGCAAAAAATGGTGTTTGGATTTTAAAAAAACATTATTGAACTTTGTAGAGAGGCGCTATTGAAGACGCCCGTTTTTTTTAGTGCATGAAAGTGTAGTGCTACTAAAGTAATCAATATTTATGTTTAACAACTAAAATCAACACTATGAAAAGATCCTTAATGTTGATGATCGCCTTGCTCATAGCGAGCATAGGCATCGCTACGGCTCAGACCTTGACAGTAAGGGGTACAGTCGTATCAGAAAGTGATGGCCAGCCGGTTGTCGGAGCCTATGTACTTGTACATGGAACGACTCTTGGCACTATTACCAATGCTGAAGGACAGTTCAGGATTGACGATGTACCTGCAAATGCAGGTGAAATCATCGTGTCATACCTCGGTATGACCACAGCCTCTGCACCTGTTCAGGCTGACCCAGTAAGGGTGGTACTCAAGGAAGACCGCAATTTCCTCGAAGAGACCATCGTAGTCGCATTCGGTACTTCTACAAAGGAGTCGTTCACCGGTTCCGCTGCAGTAGTAGGCGCTGACGCGATTGCGGAAACACAGTCATCAGACGTTACACGTGCCCTCGAAGGTAGGGTTGCCGGTGTACAGATGACAACTTCAAGCGGTACAATCGGCAGCAGTTCGCCGACTATCCGAATCCGAGGATTCACATCAATCAATGCAGGAAACGACCCTCTCTACGTCGTTGACGGTGTTCCATTCTCCGGAAGCATTGACAACATCAACCCTGCAGATATCGAGTCTTTGACAGTCCTCAAGGATGCTGCGTCAAACGCACTCTACGGTGCCCGTGGTGCAAACGGTGTCATCATGATCACTACAAAGAAGGCAAAGGCAGGCGAAGCTGTCGTTACAGTTGACGCAAAATGGGGTGTGAACTCAAAGGCCCTCAACGAGTACGATGTGATCACAGATCCTGCACAGTACTACGAGGCTCACTATATGGCCCTCCGCAACTATTATGTTGACAAGAACAACCTCAGCGCAGCTGACGCTCATTTCAGGGCTGCATCTGTTGTTGCAGGAAGCCCACAGGACGGTGGTCTCGGATATCAGGTATTCACAGTTCCTGAAGGACAGGCATTCATCGGAACAAACGGCAAGGTGAACCCTTCCGCTACTCTCGGCCGTTTTGTCGAGCACAATGGAACACAGTACTGGGTAAGCCCTGACAACTGGATTGACGAGACTTACAGACAGAGCCTCCGTCAGGAGTATAATGTAAGCGTTTCAGGAAAGTCCGGAAACGGTTCATACCTCGCATCTTTCGGTTACCTCAATAACAAGGGTATCGTTGTAGGAAACGACATGTATCGTTATACTGCACGACTCAAGGCAGATTACCAGGCAAAGAAGTGGCTCAAGGTAGGTGCCAACTTCGGTTATACCAACTTCAACTACAACAACGGTAACTCTGCAGAGGGTTCAGGCGGATCGACTGCCAATGTATTCGCATTCGCGTCATCAGTGGCTCCTATCTATCCTGTATATCTCCGTGACGCAAACAAGAACATCATGATCGACAGCCGCGGATACAAGATCCATGACTATGGTGACGGTATGAACGCAGGTCTTACACGACCATACCTCGAGGGTGCCAACCCACTCCAGGAGATCACATTGAACAGATCTAATTCAGAAGGAAACTCACTCAACACCACAGGTTTTGCAGAGGTTGAGTTCTTTGACGGACTTAAGTTCACATTCAATGCAGGTATCGGTCTCAACGAGTCAAGATACACCAGCACAAAGAACCCTTTCTACGGACAGTTCGCAGAGGGCGGTGGTAGTGTATCAAAGGAGCACTCAAGAACACTTTATGTGAACCTCCAGCAGCTCCTCACTTACGACAAGACATTCGGCGGAGTACATCATGTAAGCCTCCTCGCAGGTCACGAGTCATACAAGAGCACAGGTGTGACTGTAGGTGCAAGCCGCTCGAAGATGTTCTCCATCGACAACGCCGAGCTCAGCGGTGCAGTAGTTGACGGTGAAAGCTCATACTCATCGAAGTCAATGTACAACAACGAAGGTTACCTCGCAAGAGCACAGTATGACTACGAGAACAGATACTTCTTCAATGCTTCATACCGTCGCGACGCATCTTCACGCTTCCATCCGGACCACCGCTGGGGTAACTTCTGGTCACTCGGTGCAGCATGGCTCCTCAACGAAGAGAACTGGTTCAACGCATCATGGGTGAACATGCTCAAGGTCAAGGCTTCTTACGGTTCACAGGGTAACGACGCTATCGGTAACTACCGTTACACAGACACATATTCAGTGGAGAACCTCGAAGGTGAGATCGCTACAACTTTCGTATCAAAGGGTAACGAGAACATTACATGGGAGACTAACGCCAATTTCAACGCCGGTGTAGAATTCGCTCTCTTCAAGAACAGACTTTCAGGTTCGGTAGAGTACTTCTATCGTAAGACTTCAGACATGCTCTTCTTCTTCAATGTCGCTACATCATCAGGATACAGCGGATACTATGACAACATCGGAGACATGAGGAATTCCGGAGTCGAGATCGACCTCAACGCTAATCTCGTGAACACAAGAAACATCCAGTGGGACGTATACGCAAACGCAACTCACTACACCAACAAGGTGCTCTATCTCCCTGAAAAGAACAAGAGACAGACACATGAGGGTTATGAGGGTTACGAGACCGGTAACAAGTTCATTGCCGAGGGTCTTCCTTTGAACACATTCTTCATGCCTAAATATGCAGGCGTAGACAAGACTACCGGTGAGGCGATGTGGTACAAGGACATCCTTGACGCTGAAGGAAACATCACTGGTCGCGAGACTACAAAGGTATATGACGAGGCAACAGACTACCTCTGCGATGACCCTACACCTCTCTTCTATGGTGGTTTCGGTACATCAATCAGCCTCTACGGCTTCGACCTTTCTGCTAACTTCACTTATTCAGTAGGTGGTCTTACATATGATTCAGGATATGCTGGTTATATGAGCAACCCAAGCACAGGTGGTGGAGACAACTATCATAAGGATATCTTCAACGCATGGTCGCCTTCAAACACTGATTCAAACATTCCAAGATGGCAGTACGGTGACCTCTACCCTGCTTCGACTTCAGACCGCTTCCTCGTACCGGCAAGCTATCTGAACTTCCAGAATGCACAGATCGGTTACACTATCCCTGAAAGACTTACAAAGAAGATCAAGGTGAACAGAATCCGCGTATACCTGGCATGCGACAACATCGTATACTGGTCATACAGAAAGGGTCTCGACCCACGCTACTCATTCAGCGGTTCGACAAACACAGCGGTCAACTCGCCTATCCGTACCGTTTCAGGAGGTATTAACATCACATTCTAATGTCCAACAATGTTAAAAGAATGTAATTATGAAAAAGATCACAAATAAGATATTGGCTATCCTCGCCGTTCCTTTCCTTGCGGCAGGATGTATAGAAGAGGCCTTCCCTGAAGGATCTACCCAGCTCGCGGAGCAGGTAGGAAAGTCAGAGTTCGCCCTCGGAGGTCTTGTGAATTCATTCCCTGTCGCAATGATGCAGGTGGACACCAGAGACTTTTTTTCAAAATACGGAACTCACACTGACTTCGGTTTGCCAGCAATCCACCTCATGACAGAGTCTATGCTCGAGGATATCGCAATAATGGGAGCCAACCCTGGCTATTGGTCTTTCAACTACTGGTCTCGCAATGTAGGAATGAACGACCAGTCATGGCCTGTAGGATATTTCTGGGAGAACTATTATGCATATATCAAGATTGCAAACGATGTCATTTCAGTCATTGAAGTAACTGATGACATGCCGGAACTTAACAAGCACTACCTCGGTTACGGTTATGCATACCGCGCAATGTGCTACCTCGACCTCGCACGTATGTACGAGCCAAAGGAGAACGACTACACTGACGTATCGAAGGTTCTCGGTCTCACAGTTCCAATCATCACTGAAAAGACAACTCCAGAGGAAGTTGCAAACAATCCACGTGTTCCAAGAGAGCAGATGTACGAGTTCATCCTCAGCGACCTCAAGATGGCGGAGGAAATGCTCAAGACAGCAGGCAACAGCTACACTACTCCTACCCTCGCAGCCGTTTACGGAATGTATGCAAAGGCATATCTCGAAATGGGCTACTGGAAGGCAGGTGGCGACATGGAAGCTTTCAAGAAGGCTGCAGAGTACGCAAGACTTGCAATCACTACAAGTGGAAAGACTCCTCTTACAGAGGCTGAATGGACAGATCCTGCAAACGGATTCAACAAGGGTTCTGCAAACAATTCATGGATCTGGGGACTCCCTGTATCATCTGACCTTATCGGAAACATCATCTGCTACACAGCTCACATCTGCTGCGAGGGCACTTGGGGATATACACAACTTTCAAACCCTGGTATAAACAAGGCCCTCTACGACCAGATCGCTGACAACGACTTCAGAAAGAAGTCATTCCTCAGCCCAGACAGGTCAGAGTGGACTTCAGGAAAGTACAAATTTGCCGGTTCAGATGCTGATGCAGCTTACTTCCTCCAGAAACTTGCAAAGCCTTATACTTCCCTCAAGTTCCGCCCTGTAGGAGGTGAAACATCATCCCATACTGCCGGCAACCCTGCAGACCACTGTATCATGCGCGTGGAAGAGCTCTACTTCCTTGAAATGGAGGCTGTAGCACAGTACGACCTCGGCAAGGCAAAGGGTCTCCTCAACGAGTTCATGAAGTACCGTATCACTGACGGATCATATGACTGCTCGGCAAAGGCAACAGATGTAGACTGGTTCATTACAGAAATGCTCATTCAGAAGAGAATCGAGTTCTGGGCAGAAGGCGTCCTCTTCTTCGACTACAAGAGACTCGACAGAGGCATCACAAGATACTACGAGGGTTCTAACCATCCTTCAATGTGGGCATTCAACACTACCGGCCGTTCACCACAGTGGAACTTCGTGATCAACCGCGGTGAGTTCCAGGCAAACACCGGTATCGATGAGACAACAAACAACCCTGACCCATCAGGTCTCCTTGTTGCCCCAACAGAGTAACCTTTAAATCAGAACTGACATGAAAAAGAATATAATACTCATGGCGCTTGCATTTGCAGGATTAGTTGCATGCGAGCAGTCGGTACCATACGAGCCAGGTGCTCCAATGGATGTCAACGGACCTAATGTATATTTCAGCAACACAAACTCTACTGCATTTGTCCTTGCTTCAGATGCAACTGAATTCGAGATTGCAGTTATCAGAGACAACGCCGGATCAGCACTCAGCGTTCCACTCGAAGGACTCTGCGCAATTGAAGGCTTGTTTGATGTTCCTGCTACCGTTGAATTCCCAAGCGGCGTTGACAGCGTGAATGTGAAGATCGGAATCAGCGACAAGATCGAGATGTTCGAGACTTACACGCTTACACTCAATGTTCCTGAAGAATATACACATGCATATGCACAGCAGAATGTAGTTCCTTCATACACCGGAAAGATAATCAAGGAAGACTACGCACCAGCTATCAAGGGACTTTTCTACGATTATTTCTGGGAACAGACTGCATGGGACGCAGTAATCGAATACTCTCCTATTCTTGAGACTTACAGACTCAGGAATCCATGGCAGAATGGTGGAGACGACTTCACATTCACATGGGACGGTGCAGAAGCTGTCAAAATGGGCAAGAGTGCTTATAACACAGGTCTTGTACATCCTTCATACGGAGCGGTCACAGCAAATGTGATTGCATCAGCAACAAAATATGTTCATTTTGAAGCAGGAGAGCTTCTCCCAGTTCTCCCAGATGCTTGCGATGCTTTCCAGTTCCACTTCCAATGGAAAGTATCAGCAGGTTCATTCGGTGAATATCCAGAATTCTTCATTGTAACAGAACGACTTTAACAGACCCTTCTGGTTATTTACATAAATATTGACATGCCGTCAGACCCTGTGAAGGATCTGGCGGCATATCTTTATTCACGCGGTTCTTCAATAGCGGTGGCACAATAAATGCGAAGGAGCGCCTTGACTCTTATTGACATCCGGACTTACCGCCTAGGATCGCCATGTGCGGTCCCGGCATGAAGTTAAACTGTTAATATTTGTCAAAATGAAATTGATTTTCACAATGCTGGCCATTCTTACGGCCATCACGGCATCTGCACAGGAAATCACAGTATCCGGAACTGTAACTGATTCCTCGACCGGCGAACCGGTGCCATATGCATCAGTACATGTGGAAGGTACGATGACAGGCACGAACACAGACGGCGAAGGCCAATACAGTCTGGAAGTGCCCCGGGACGGAATCCTCATATTCTCCTCAATCGGCTACACGACAATCAGGATTCCGGTTGAATCGCGTACTCTGATCGACATAAGCCTGTCTCCGGATACAGAATATCTTGACGAGACGATAGTCGTAGCCTACGGAACAGCCACCAAAAGTTCGTTTACAGGTTCTGCCTCAATGGTCAGGGCGGAAGCCATCGAATCGAGGGTTTCGACCAATGTGACAAGCGCTCTTGCCGGCACTGTCCCGGGAGTTCAGATAATATCATCATCAGGCGATCCGGCATCGGGAGGCGGGACAATCCGCATACGAGGCATAGGTTCGATGAGCGCGAGCAATTCTCCCCTGTATATTGTAGACGGCATGCCGTATGACGGGGCGATTTCCGAAATCAATCCCAATGACGTGGAATCAATGTCTGTCCTGAAGGATGCCTCGGCAAGCGCAATCTATGGAGCGAGAGGAGCTAACGGAGTTGTACTAATCACGACAAAAAGAGCAGGAGGCTCATCTGATGCGACAGTAAGATTTGATGCAAGATGGGGCTCAAATTCGAGGCTCATCCCCCAATATGATGTGATCTCCGATCCGGGACAATATTACGAAACGCAGTACCGACAGATGTACAATTCGCAGATCTACGCAGGAAAGAGCTCCGATGAAGCATATGCATATGCCGATGCGAATATCCTTGACCGCAATAACGGAGGATTAGGATATCAGGTCTATACCGTTCCGGCAGGAGAGAAGTTCATCGGGAATGATTTCAGGCTGAACCCGGATGCAACCCTCGGATACTCTGACAGCGAATATTACTATATCCCTGACAACTGGTACAAGGAGGCATTCAGGAATTCATTCCGACAGGAATACAATCTGTCCGTAAGCGGAGCCAAGGACAGGATGAACTATTACGGAAGTGTCGGATATCTCAATGACGGAGGCATCGTGAGCAATTCCGGCTATCAGCGCTATACGGCAAGAATCAACCTCGACTGGCAGGCAAAGCCCTGGATGAAGGTGCAGAGCAGCATGAGCTATTCACATACCGACTCACAGACCGCATCATATACAAGCTCATACGGATCGTCAGGCAATATCTTCTATGTGACCAACATGATGGCGCCGATATATCCGCTTTATGTCCGAGACGCATCAGGTGAAATAATGTATGAGAACGGGATGAAGGTCTATGATTCCAACCAGACGAATTTCGCAAGACCTGCATTTACAGGCAATGCCGTCAGGGACAATGAAGTGGACAGAAGACAGAATTACGGAGACATGATCATAGGCAAATGGGGGCTTGTCCTGACGCCGGTGGAAGGATTGTCAATCACGGCAAACATAGGATTGAGCAACGACAACCGTCGTTACAATGCACTGTACAGTCGCTTTGGAGCCCAGATTGCCACAGACGGCCTTGCATATGTCAGCCACGACAGGAGATTTGCAGTCAACAGCCAGTATCTGGCCGGATATAAGACGGATTTCGGAGGAACTTTCCACAACCTTGACATTCTTGTCGGATATGAAATCTACAGGATGACGGAGCAGTTTCTTGAAGGACAGAACGACCACCTTTTCAATCCGATGAACGGAGAGCTCGGAAATGCCGACGGAGTGAGTTCAAGACAGACTTCCTCATACACTGCGGAATATATGACCCAGGGCTTCCTGGCAAGAGTACAATATGATTATGCCGGCAGATATTTCATAAGCGCATCTTACCGAAGGGACGGTTCTTCACGATTCGCTCCGGGAAACAGATGGGGAGACTTCGGCAGTGCCGGTGCAGCATGGCTGATCAGCGGTGAGGAATTCATGCAGGGAGCACAATGGATCGGCATGCTCAAGCTCAAGGCAAGCTATGGAGTCCAGGGAAACGACAATCTCTATCCTGACGCCAACTATGCAAGGAAATATTATCCGTATTCAGACAACTACACACACTCATTCAACGAAGGAAGCGGGGAATACTCCGTCAGCCTGGATTATAAGGGCAATGAAGAACTGACATGGGAATCCTCTCATTCATTCAATATCGGAGCTGACTTCGAGATGTTCGGCAACAGGCTGAACGGAAGCATCGAATATTTTTCCCGCAAGACTGTCAATCTGCTGTACAGCAAGGATGTTCCGCTCTCATCCGGCAATCCCACAGGATATTATCCGGTCAATGTGGGATCGATAGTCAACAACGGATTCGAGGCATCTCTTGACGGCCTGATCATCAGCAACGGAGATGTGAGCTGGTCATGGAACATGAACATAAGTCATTACAGGAACAGGATCGTCGCCCTCGACCCGTCCGTCTCCGAAGAAGGAATCAAGGGAGGAAACTACATCTATAAGATCGGAGGCTCTCTATATGAAGCATACATGAGAAGCTATGCCGGAGTGAATCCGGAAACCGGAAAGGCGAGATGGTACAGGAAAGTGATTGGCGAAAACGGGGAATGGACCGGCGAGTCTGTGATTACGGAAGTCTTTTCAGAAGCCTCGCAATATGAGCTCGGTTCTGTCCTCCCCAAGGCATACGGAGGATTCGGCACGACCCTTAAGGCTTATGGAATCGATTTTACGGCACAGTTCTCCTTCCAGTTGGGAGGACGATATTACGACGGCACATACCAGGCCTTGATGCACACTTCATCCGGAGTCGGAACGGCATGGCATAAGGATGTCCTTGACTCATGGTCACCGGAAAATCCTGACAGCGCCATACCGAGGCTTGACGGAGACACGAGTGTAGGCCAGACTGCCGTCAGCAACTACCTTATCAGTTCGGACTACATAAGCATCAACAACATAACCCTAGGCTACAGTTTCCCTGAAAAATGGACTTCTGCAATGAAGATAAAGGGATTGAGGGCATATATATCCGGAGACAACCTCGCGGTTCTGTCTGCACGCAAGGGCGTGGACCCTCGATTCTCGATGGGACTTGGATCGCTTACTTCCGGATCCGGATTAAGCAGCGGAGCATATTCGGCCATGCGTACTGTAACCGGAGGCATCACAATAACATTTTAAATGATGAAATCATGAAAAAGACCTTAATCATCATAGCTGCAGGCCTATACATGGCGGCATGCAGCTGGTCGGAGGTGATCCCTCCCCAGGGAGAGTACATCCTGACGCAGCAGGTTCAGCAGACAAACGATCTTGTCTCATCCAGGGCAGATGCCACATTCAACGGAATGTATACAAAGACAGGTGCTCCCGGAAGCGTTTTCGGAGGCAGCAGGCCTGATGACTTCGGATTCATCATGATGGCATTCTCCAATGACATAGAAGCGGCAGACATCGTGCTGGCCAACAGCGGCTACAACTGGTTTTCAGCCTGCGGAATGCTGACATCCAGAAATGCGGATTACGCAAATCCTTATATACGATATGCAGCTCCGTACAACACAATTGCCGCAGCAAATGAGATACTTGCCTCATACTCCGAAGACTCTGAAGACGAAAGTACAATATATAAGATCGCCCAGGCAAGGGCCATGAGGGCATTCGCCTATCTTAATCTCGCTCCATATTTCCAGTTCGGATATGCTGCCGGAGCAGAAGATCTGCCATGCATACCTATAGTCACCGAAAAGACAACGGAATTCACAGACAACCCGAGAGCCACAGTTGCGGAGGTATATGAGCTCATAATCAGTGACCTTGATTATGCAATCGGCAATCTGGACGGATATGTGCGTACTGATAAATCAAGGATAGACATTCAGACAGCATACGGACTCAGGGCAAGAGCATACCTGAACATGCAGGAATGGGGAAAGGCGGCTGCAGATGCCGCAAAGGCTGCAGAAGGATATAGTCCGGCAACAATGGACGAGGCAGCCAGACCTTCATTCATCGACATTTCGGAGCATAGCTGGATATGGGGATACGACATGACACCAGATATAGCAATGTTCAACCCATACGCGACTTCAAGCGCCTGGATAAGATCGTTTTCGGGAGACGGATATTCTGCCGGAACACAGGTGTATGCATGCATCAACAAGATTCTTTACGACAAGATTCCGGAGACGGACATAAGAAAGGGATGGTGGGTGGACGAGAACCTGGAATCTCCCCTTCTGGCAACCGTGACATGGAACGGAGTCAGTGGAAATGCCGTAGCTCCTCTTGAAATAGATAATGTCAAGATGCCTTTCCTGCCATATACTAATGTCAAGTTCGGCATGTACAACGTCGGAGGCACAAACAATGACGAGGACTGGCCTTACATGAGGGTTGAAGAGATGATTCTTATCCAGGCCGAGGGTCTCGTGAAGAGTGGAGCACCAGAAGAAGGCAGAAGAATACTGGAGGACTTTGTAAGGACATATAGAGATCCCGGATATTCAGCAGATGCAGGAGGAAGGAGTCTTGATGATGAGATCTGGTTCCAGAGAAGGATCGAGTTATGGGGTGAGGGCTTCTCCAACAATGACACACGAAGGCTCAACAAGCCTCTCGTACGCTTCCACGGAGGCCAGGCGAGCAATGTGCCGGAAGCATTCCGTTTCAATATGACATCCGATGACGGCTGGTGGCTGATGCGTTTCACCTCAAGCGAAATGAACACTAATCTCGCGATAACTGACAACACAGGTGGCACCCAACCGGTACAGGAACAGAATCCAGGCCTTATGGACGGCGTGACAGACTGAAAAAAAGCTCCGGAGGATATTTATCCGCCGGAGCTTCTTTCATATCGATAATGGAATATTACATCATTCCGCCCATTCCGCCTGCCGGAACAGCAGGAGCTGCAGGCTCTGGAAGATCCACGATAGCACATTCTGTTGTGAGGAACATGCCGGCTACGGAAGCCGCATTTTCAAGAGCGACACGCGAAACCTTTGTAGGGTCGATGACGCCTGCCTCGAACATGTTCACATACTCGTCTGTACGAGCATTGTAACCGAAGTCACCCTTGCCCTCACGGATCTTGTTGATGATCACGCTGCCTTCAACACCGGCATTGGCTGCGATCTGACGGAGAGGCTCCTCGATTGCACGGGCAACGATGTGGATACCTGTAGTCTCGTCCTCATTGACTCCCTTGAGGTCCCTGATAGCTTCTGAAGCACGGATATAGGCAACTCCACCACCTGGAACGATACCTTCCTCGACAGCTGCCCTTGTAGCGCTGAGGGCATCCTCTACCCTGTCCTTCTTCTCCTTCATCTCTACCTCTGTAGCCGCACCCACATAAAGTACCGCCACACCACCGGCGAGCTTGCCGAGACGCTCCTGAAGCTTCTCACGGTCGTAATCTGAAGTTGTTGTTTCGATCTGCTTGCGGATAAGGTCTGCACGCTCCTGGATAGCTTCTGCAGCACCTGCACCGTTTACCACAGTCGTATTGTCCTTTGTCACGACAACCTTCTCTGCCTTTCCGAGCATGTCCGGAGTAGTATTCTCGAGAGAGAATCCTCTTTCCTCTGAAATGACCATACCTCCTGTAAGAACTGCGATGTCCTGAAGCATCTCCTTGCGACGGTCGCCAAAGCCCGGAGCCTTCACGGCAGCGATCTTGAGTGTTCCGCGGAGCTTGTTCACGACGAGAGTTGTAAGAGCCTCTCCGTCAACATCTTCAGCAACGATGAGAAGTGCCTTTCCTTCGCGCGCGATAGGTTCGAGAACAGGAAGAAGGTCCTTCATTGTAGAAATCTTCTTGTCTGTCACAAGGATGTATGGTGCATCGAGAACCGCCTCCATCTTGTCACCGTTAGTCATGAAATATGGAGAGATATACCCTCTGTCGAACTGCATACCCTCAACGACCTTGACTTCTGTCTCGGTTCCCTTTGCCTCCTCGACAGTGATCACTCCGTCCTTCTTCACCTTTGACATGGCGTCAGCGATGAGCTTTCCGATATAATTGTCATTGTTGGCAGAGATGGTTCCTACCTGCTCGATCTTCGCATAGTCCTCACCTACCTCCTGGCTCTGCTCACGCAGGCTTTCCACAACTGCAGCCACAGCCTTGTCGATTCCCCTCTTGAGATCCATAGGGTTCGCTCCTGCCGTCACATTCTTGAGACCTACATTGATGATTGCCTGTGCAAGGACTGTTGCAGTGGTAGTACCGTCACCGGCCTGTTCATTTGTCTTGGAAGCAACTTCCTTGACCATCTGTGCTCCCATGTCAGCGAACTGATCCTCAAGCTGGATCTCCTTTGCTACAGTAACACCGTCCTTTGTAACCTGCGGAGCGCCGAACTTCTTGGCGATCACCACATTACGTCCTTTAGGACCGAGAGTCACCTTCACTGCGTCCGCAAGTGCGTCAGCGCCTTCCTTCATCTTGGCGCGCGCCTCTATATTGAATTTTATTTCCTTTGCCATGATATTTCCGTTTTACCGATAGTAACCTTATAATATTGCCAGAATGTCAGACTGCTTCATGATGAGGTAGTCCTTTCCCTCGACAGACACCTCTGTGCCCGCATATTTGCCATAAATCACCACATCTCCAACCTTAACCTCCATAGGTTCGTCCTTCTTTCCTGGACCGGCTGCTACTACTGTTCCCTGCTGTGGTTTCTCTTTTGCCGTATCAGGTATATAAAGTCCTGAAGCTGTCTGTGTTTCAGCCGCTTTCGGCTCAATCACGACTCTGTCTGCCAATGGTCTGATCATATTTTTGTCATTTAATTAATTTGTTTCTTTTTATTGATACCGGACCGTACCCGGAATAACTGACGGTTGAAAACCGCTTTCCGCCTGTCCGGCCGGCATATAGACAAACAAAATGCCAGTCTGCAAAGACTGACATTTTGTCATATTCATTACATATGTTATTTCACGCCGAAAGAGTATACACATCTGTGGTGATATGGTGCACCTCTGTAAACCAATGTAGACGGGAAGTCCGGATGGTTTGGCGAATCAGGGAATTTCTGTGTCTCCAAGGCAAATCCTCCTCTGCTCGCATAAGGCTCTCCCTTCTTTCCTTTCATGCTTCCGTTGAAGAAATATCCGTCATAGAACTGAATACCCGGCTGATCGGTCCAGACTTCCATATATCGGCCTGAAACCGGCTCATACACTGACGCTGCCAGTTCAACTTCACCTTCTTCCGACACGCTGTCAAGCACCCAGTTATGGTTATATCCTCCTGCAACCGCCAGCTGCTCATGTGTCATATCGAGATCCTGTCCCACTGGTTTTGCCTGACGGAAATCAAACGGAGTTCCTTCTACATCAGCCAGCTCTCCGGTCGGAACAAGCCCTTCATTCACAGGTATTATCCTTGAAGCGTTGATCTGAAGTACATGATCATTGATTGTACCGTTTCCTTCACCCTTGAGATTGAAGAACGAGTGGTGGCTGAGGTTCACATGTGTCTTCTTGTCGGACTGCGCGAAATAATACACGGAGAATTCATTCTTGCAATTCAATGAATAAACCAGCATCACTGTAACATTTCCCGGCTTTCCCTCTACTCCATCCTCATGGTAATAAGACATGGTGATCAGGGAATCCGATACATGAGCCACATCCCAGACTACTCTGTCAAGACCGGCAAAGCCTCCATGCAAGGTGTTGTCCCTGTCATTTTTCGGAAACACATACTCCTGTCCGTCGATAGAATAGGATCCGCCAGCTATTCTGCCTGCATATGGGCCTACAGCTGCACCGAGGAAACGTTCCCCCTTGTTTTTCAGATAGTCATCTATGTCATCATAACCCAGCACGATGTCCTCAAGATTGCCTTCACGGTCAGGGGTCCACAATGAAACGACACGGGCACCGTAGTTGGTAACCTGCATCGTAATATCTCCTGCCTTCAAAGTATAAAGCGAAACCGCTTTTCCATCCACTTCCGTTTCAAACCTTGACGGCTTGATAAGTTTGCCGGCATCTCCTGCACAGGAAGCCACAAAAAGCATAACTGCAATAATTCCAAAAATCTTTCTCATATCATTTCTTTTAATTGATTACTTGTGAAGAATGTCACCTGTTGAGATTCAGTCTGAAATGCCACAGTATGACTCCGACTGTGACAGACACATTCAAGGAGTGCTTTGTCCCGTACTGCGGGATTTCCAGACACATATCGGATGCATCCACTACATTCTGGTCGACCCCATTGACTTCATTTCCGAAAACAAGGGCATATCTGACTCCTTTTTCAGGTACGAATCCGTCAAGCATGACCGAACCTGCCGTCTGCTCGACACTGACGATTACATAACCCTGTTCCTTAAGAATCCTTATAGCCTCGTCTGTTGTCTTCGAATATTCCCATGGGACGCTGAACTCCGCTCCAAGCGCAGACTTGTGGATCTCCGCAGAAGGGGGCTGGGCGCATATGCCGCACAGCCATACCTTGTCTACCTTGAAGGAGTCGGAAGTGCGGAAGGCAGAGCCGACATTGTGAGCACTTCGGATATTATCCAGGACTATAACTACACCTGTATCAGGGAGTTCCTTATACTCATCAGCGGAGACTCGCCCGAGTTCGATATTCAAAAGTTTCCTGTTCTGCATATAAATCCAAAAGTTTTCAACACAAAGGTAATAAAAAATAAAAAAATGAGTATTTTTGCATTCGCTTTAAACCAAGATTTATGAAACAGGATCTCCAGATTTTCAATCTCATCAAGAACGAAGAGGACAGACAGACCTCGGGAATCGAGCTTATCGCGTCGGAAAACTATGTCAGCCAGCAGGTGCTCACAGCACTCGGATCAATCTGCACGAACAAGTATGCAGAAGGTTATCCGGGAGCGAGATACTATGGCGGATGCGAAGTTGTCGATCAGATAGAGCAGCTCGCCATCGACCGTCTCTGCGAGCTTTATGAAGCAGAGTACGCCAATGTCCAGCCTCACTCTGGTGCACAGGCAAACATGGCCGTGATGATGGCATGTCTCAAGCCGGGAGAGACATTCATGGGTCTTGACCTTGCACACGGCGGACACCTTACCCATGGTTCGCCTGTAAACATGTCAGGCATACTCTACAATGCCGTGGCATACGGATTGAGCGAGACTACAGGAATGATCGACTACGAGCAGATGGAGGCAAGGGCACTCGAGTTCAAGCCGAAGCTCATCATCGGAGGCGCATCAGCATATTCACGCGAATGGGATTATGCACGCATGCGTGAGATCGCGGACAAGGTAGGTGCAATCCTCTGGATCGACATGGCTCACACAGCAGGCCTTATCGCTGCAGGACTCCTCAGCAACCCTGTGAAATATGCTCATGTAGTGACTTCTACCACTCACAAGACACTCCGTGGTCCTCGCGGCGGTATCATCCTCCTCGGAAAGGACTTCGACAATCCATGGGGCCTCAAGACTCCGAAGGGTGTCGTGAAGAAGATGTCGCAGATCCTCAACTCAAGCGTGTTCCCAGGTGTACAGGGCGGTCCGCTCGAGCACTGCATCGCAGCAAAGGCGGTTTCATTCTACGAGGCACTCCAGCCTGAATTCAAGGAATACCAGAAGCAGGTGGTGTCGAATGCACAGGCAATGGCAGACGCATTTGTTTCAAGAGGTTACAAGATTGTATCAGGCGGAACAGACAACCACCTCATGCTCATCGACCTCCGCACCAAGTTCCCTGAACTCACAGGTAAGGTTGCAGAGAAGGAACTCGGAAAGGCTGACATTACAGTAAACAAGAACATGGTACCGTTCGACTCACGCACACCGTTCCAGACTTCAGGTATCCGCGTGGGAACTCCGGCCATCACTTCACGAGGCTTTGTCGAGAAGGACATGGAGTTCATCGTCAACCTCATCGATCAGGTCCTCACAAACGCAGCCAACAACCTTGACCTTATCGCAGGCAAGACAGAGGAGGGCCGCGAAGCTTACGAGGAAGTCCTCACTGCTGTAAGAAAGCAGGTACGCATGAAGACAAACGGCATGCCTCTGAACAGATATTAATTCCATACGGATATATAAAAAAATCACGGTACACTACAGTCAATCCTGACTTTGTGTACCGTGATTTTCTTTTGAGAAACCCGATCTGACGGAAGGTCCTGTCCGTCAGATCACTTCTATATCCTCTGCCAGTATCCAGCCCTGACGGCCGTCAGCCAGCTCTATGTTGTTCCAGGAACCCACTTCGTCAATGATCCTGACCTTTGTTCCTTCATGAAGGATGAAGAGATCCTTTGAAGATTCTGCAGAAGGCGAGCTCTTCACAGAAATCACAGGACGCATGATTACCGCATCGTCAGCTCTCATGCAGTCACGCTTCTGCCAAAGCGAGAAGGTAAGGGCAAAGGCGGCGATGATGATCATGACAAGTCCTGCAAAGAATCCGGTTCTCCTGCCAGCCACGGTAGGGGCAAGAATAAACATCAGCATCAGGGCAAGAGAAATAGCGACAAAGACAAGGAAAAGAACTGCCCAGGAATCAGAATCCGTAAGGTAACACACCTTTCTTGCCCATGACTTCACCACAAACTCCGGAACCGGATCTATCCTGTCCTGGATAGTACTGTTGAGCAGCTCGAGATTGAATCTAGCATCATCATAAGACGGATCCAGCTTCAGTGCCTTCTCATAATAAAGTATAGCCTTCGGAACATTTCCATCCTTGAAATATGCATCACCTGTGTTGCAGTAAAGCTGGGCCGATTCGAGTCCCATTCCCGAAATCATGGTATAACCGTCAACTGCATCGCTCCAACGTCCCTCGACATAGGCATCATTGGCTGAATTCCACAATGAATCCACATAATCCATATCCTGCGCCGAAGAAAGTACAGGAAGGAGCAAGAGCATTATTACGGCCATTGCAGAGGCCTTTGATGGAGATTTCCTTGCTTTCATTTCAGAGTCGATTGATGATATCACATCCACTGCAGCCTCATAATGCGCCGACATGGCTTCATGTCCTGAAGTCGGGGCGTAGCGGGCATATTCGCATGCATCGAGGATATTGATGAATGTATCTATAGATTTATCATCCACATTTCCGTTCTTCAGAGCCTCTGTCATCCTGTCTCTTGAAAGGTCTGCCACTGAAATATTCAGCTTGTCGGATATGAATCCGAGAAGGGCCTTGTGGAGTTCCTCATAGAATGCAGTATAAAGATTCTGGCTCAGGAATGTCTTGGCAAGCTGAAGACGCTTGAGAGCCATCTTCGTTGCCTTTCTGGTCTTGGTTCCCACCACATCAGCCCTGCGGGACGCGAGCTTTCTCAAAGCTGCCCATACGGCAACAGCCGCAGCGAAAAGCGCAGCAAGAAGGATCCAGAACAACGCGGAACCGAGGAAGAATCTTCCGGCAGGGACAAGACCGGATTCCTTGACATTGATGAACCTGATGTCCCTTGCAAGATCCTTCACATCTTTCTGAACAGTGCCCCTTATCACTGTTCCACCAGTATCTGTCTCATTTCCACGGGCCACACTCACAGGTATAGGAGGGGTCTCCAATGTCACATATTTCTTCTGGGTGACATCATAATATGAATATCTGACAGGCTCGATCACAAAGTCACCGTAACTGCGCGGAATGAACGGATATTCATAGAATCTGCTTCCTGAAATGCCTCCACGGTCGATTTTATCGGAAACCTTGGTGTCATATACCTCCATGTCAGGAGGGAAATTGACCTTCGGTGCTTCAAGAAGGGAGATATTTCCCTTTCCTGACACTGTGATAAGAAGCGAAGCGGCCTCATGAGTCTTCAGGGAGTCCTTGCTTACCTTTGCAGATATGGTGAACTCTCCTACTCCTCCGGCAAAAGATGAAGGTGCGCCGGCAGGAAGCGGAGCTACATTTACAGTATGAGCCTTTGATGATACTCTCTTGCGTACTGTCCTGTAGTCATCGAAGAAGCCGTCGAATATGCTCGATCCTCCCGAAGACACTCTTACATTGACAAGGCAGACAAGCTCGGCCGGATCGATGGTGATCTGTCCCTGCTGCTGCGGAATGAGGATGTATTTACGGAGCAGGGCAGAGTTGTATATCTGTCCCTCATATGTCTCGCGGGCAAACTCTATGTTCTGTGGCGCATCTGTTTCCTGACTCCAGAAACCGTTGAATGAAGGAAACTCCACACTTTCAAATCCGGCGATATTGATCCTCTGATAGAGCTTGATTGTAGCTGTGATGGGTTCTCCCACCACAACATTGCTGCGGTTGAGACTCAATGTCAGGAAGATGTCGTCATCCTGGACAGCATTTCCTTGAGAACGTCTCTGTGCCTGCTGGCTGCCCTGACTCTGCGCAGACGGCTGGCTGCTTCTCGAAGAAGAGGCTCCTGAAGCCACAACTTCGATTGTAACCGGCTCTGAATATATATCATTGCCCTTTACCTTGGCACTCGCCTTGGGCAGAGTGAATTTACCTGTCCTTACAGGACGAAGCACATATGAATAGGTAGTCTGGACAGACTTCGTAGTCTTTCCGTTTACACTCTGAATACTGGTAGAGCGGCCTTGCTGGGGACCCCACAACAATTGGAAATCATCCCCCGGAGACCATGTGAAGTCAGACGACTTGGCTTCTCCTTCTATTATGAATGTAACATTGAACTGTTCATCGGCGGCCACGACATTATGAGTCTGCACCTGTATGCTTGACTGCGCGGCAGCCGCAAGTGCACACAACATCATGAACGCTGTCAAAAATAATCTTTTCATATCCCTTCTGCCTGTTTACCAATTCTTTTCTTTCTGGCGGGATTTCAAGGCCTCCGCCTTCTGCCTGTTGACCTTGTCCTGGGTCTCCTTTTCCTTTGCCTGGATAGCCTGGAGCATCTGCTGCGCCGCCTGCGGGCTTATCTTCGGCTGCTCTCCCTGCTGCTTGTCCTGTTCCCCATTCTGATCCTGACGGTCATTGTTCTGATCATTCTGATTCTGGTCATCATTCTGATTGTCCTGCTGATCATCTTTCTGGTCGTCCTGCTGATCTTTCTGATCATTCTGGTTCTGATCATTCTGACCGTCGTTCTGATTCTGGTCCTGATCGTTCTGATCATTCTGGTTCTGGTCGTTCTGATTCTGCTGTTTCTGCTGCTGATCCTGAAGCATCTTCTTTGCATAGATGAAATTCTCCTTTGCCTGAAGATCACCCGGATTTCTCAAAAGGCATTCGGCAAAAGACTCCACAGCCTTCTGATAATCCTTCTGCTGCAGGGCGGCATCGCCAAGATTGAAATAATAATCAGCTGCATATTCCGTCACAGGGGCCACCTCCTTAACACGCTCCAACGTCTGCTGCGCCTGGGCATAATCCCCTTCACGATACAAAGTGGAAGCAAGGTTGTAGTTCGCCGCCAAGGACAACGAATCCTTCACGAGAGCCTTTCTGTAATCAATCTCCGCCTCGCGATAATTTTCCTTCTTGAAATCCCTGTTTCCCCTGCGGACATCCTTCTTGTCTACCTGGGCATATGCATCCGTGGCAGCAAACATTAGCACGGACACAGATATTGACATATATATAATCAGATTCCTCATATTCATTCACCTCTTCTGAACAAATGTCTCTTCGACCTTCTGTCCCCGATCAGCATCTCGATGACAAGGAAAAGCATGGCGAAGCCCAAGGCATACATGAACCTCTCGTCATACTCCTCAAAGACAATGGAATTATACTTCTCATCGTCCATCTTCCTGATGTCGTCTATTATAGGATTGAGACCGAACTCACTGTTACCGGCTCTCACATACACTCCGTTTCCTTCCTGCGCAACTTCCTGAAGCACAGCCTCATCCAGCCTCGTTACAACAATCTCTCCATTCTTGTCCCTGAGCAGTTCTCCGTCCATAGGAATAGGCTTTCCTTCCGGAGAACCCACTCCGATGGTAAACACGCGTACTCCCATCTCCGCCGCCTGTGCCGCTGCCGCCACCGGATCGTCCTCATGATTCTCACCATCGGTAATCACTATCACGGCACGGCTCTTCTCGCTCTGGGCACTGAAACTGCGCACTGCCGTGTTTATGGCCTCACCGATTGCAGTACCCTGCACCGGAACAGATTCCGTCGAGATCGAATTCAGGAACATCTTTGCCGACACATAATCGGTGGTTATCGGAAGCTGAACGAATGCATTTCCTGCAAAGACGATAAGTCCGATACGGTCATCACGAAGCCTGTCGACTATTCTTGATATGGCAAGCTTTGCACGATCGAGCCTGTTGGGAGAATAATCTTCCGCAAGCATGGAATTGGATACATCAAGAACAATCATGATCTCTGCACCCTTCGTCTCATGCTTCTTGAGCTTGGCACCTATCTGCGGCCTTGAAAGACCATATATAAGGAAAAAGAATCCTAACGAAAAAAAAACGAGACGCAGCCATGTCTTCGCCTTTGAATACGAAGGCATCAGCTGAATGACAAGCTCCTCATCGCCGAACTTTCTTATACGCCTTCTTCTCAAGTTCAGCACCAAGGCCTGAAGAATAAAGAAGACCGGGATCAGCAGGAGGAGAAGAAGATATTGTGCCTGTGCAAAATGTATCATGGCAACCTCCTTATTATAAACCAGTTAAACACAAGCTCCAGCAATACTGCAAGCAATGCGAGCAGAGCATATCTGCCGAACAGTTCCTTATATACCGGAAAACTGTCGACAGTAGTGCGGGCCTTTTCCATCTTGTTGATCTCGCTGTATATCTCCGCAAGCTTTGTATTGTCTGTAGCTCTGAAATACCTTCCGCCTGTAGACTCGGCTATATCGGCAAGCAGGGCCTCATCAATCTCTACCTTGACATCCTGGATCTCCACACCCCAAGGAGTCATGACAGGGTACGGAGCCATTCCTTCCTTGCCAACTCCGATAGTATACACACGGACCCCGTATGTCTTTGCAATCTCCGCAGACATCTGCGGGGTTATCTCGCCTCTGTTGTTCACACCGTCAGTAAGAAGTATCACCACACGGCTCTTTGCATCAGAGTCCTTCATCCTCGCAATAGCAGTGGCAAGTCCGTTGCCGATGGCCGTACCGTCCTCGATAAGGTCTGTCTGGACCTCCTTCATCAGATTGATGAGGGTGGCACGGTCTGTCGTAAGAGGACACTGGGTGAAGCTTTCGCCTGCAAAGACCACGATTCCCATCCTGTCCGAAGGACGCTGGGAGATGAACTCTATGGCAATGTCCTTCGATGCGCTTATTCTGTCCGGAACAAGGTCACGGGCAAGCATGGAAGTCGACACATCCATAGCGAGTATGATATCAATACCCTCTGTATCAACCTTTTCCATATCCTCCGACGAGCGCGGACGCGCTATCGCCACGACAAGCATTGACAAGGCAAAAACCCTCAAAAGGAATGGGATATGACGCATGAACGACATGAACGAACGGCCTGACGCCATCCAGGGCATTGATGTCGAAACGCGCAGATGGGGACGCCTTTCCCCCAGTTCAATCCATATGTAATGCAGCACCATCAGCGCCGGCACTGCAAGAAGCCATAAAAGTTTCGGATATTCAAAAAACATCACTCACGCCCTCCATCTTTTTCCGCTTCTCCATTTCCCGCAGCAGAAGAACTTTCCTCCTCAACCTCGGCCTGGTATGTCTCGGTGACAAAACGCACGGCCACAGGCAACGCAGAAGCATTATCATCATCAGAAGCCACATATTTTGCAAACTTGACGAAATCCGCCCTGTCGAAAAGTTCCCTTACCTCTTTTCGGAGTCCCTCCGGCATCTCCTTTTCCTTGAGCTGCTCGAAAATCTCCGCCGTCGTCATCTCCATTGCGCTGACATCGAACCTTTCGGACATATATTCCCTCAATGTGTCTGTCACACCAGAATAGAATGCCTTCTGCTTTTCCGGAGCCCACATTCCTGTTCCGCGATAACGGTCAAGCCTGCGGAGAGCCACAATATGAGCAGGATCCCTCCGGACATTTTCCGGATCGGTGCTGCGTCTGTACATCATGAAAAGACAGACTGCAAGAATGACAAGAACGGCCACAGCCCAGAAGAGTCCCACCCACGGAACAACTTCCATCAGAGTGACCGGATATCTGATCTGTCCCTTGATGTCATGAGGCACAAAGGTAGCCGTATCAACAGGCATGGTCTTCACTTCAAGCCTTACTGGATCAAAAACAAGCGTGTCAGTCACACCGTCAGGAGAAAGTCTTTGAACTGCAATCTGCGGCAGCTCGTAAAGTCCTTCCTCAAAAGAAGTTATGACAACGCTGCCCTTGAGGTCCAGAAGCTCCGGATTCCCGTCCTTTGCCTTTACGGTCCTGAGGGTGTCGAGCCTCCAGGGCGACAGGAACATAAGTCTGTAATCCTGTTTTTCAGGAAGTTCAGGCAAGGCCAGAAGAGTACCCTCACGCACTCCTTTCAACTCAAATCCATAAAGAAGCTGATCCGCCACAAGGACTGAATCCCTTTCCTGCAGCTGCTGGAGGAAGGCACCTTTCACAGGCAGCACGCTTCCTTGCGAAGCAGAGACAGCCTCCTGCGTGCCCACACTGTCTGCAGGCTGTGCAAAGGCTGCCACCGCTGAAATCAGCAGAATAATAGTAAACATCAATGCTTTACGCATATCCATCATCTGTTTTTGAACAGCAGCATCAGTCCCTTGACATAATCCTCGTCAAGAGCTATGCTTACCTTGTCCACATTATATTTCATGAAAAGACGGGCAGAGGACTGTTCCATGTTCCGGAACCATTCCTCATATTTCGCCCTCATCCGCCTGTCGGAAGTATTGATCCATGCCGCCTTGCCTGTTTCGGAATCCTTTATATGTACAAGACCCACATCAGGTATGCTGCGCTCGCGAGGGTCATAGACCTGTATCACTGACAGGTCATGTCTGTTGACCGCCACTTTCAGCGCCTCCTCATATCGTGGAGAGCCGTCAGAAGCGACATCGATCATGTCGGAAAGAAGGAATGCGTTGCATTTCTTCTTGATGGCATTCGTCAGATAGCGAAGCGCCTCCGATATGTCCGTACCGTCCGTAGTAGGCTCGAACTCAATGATCTCCCTGATGATATGAAGAAGATGGGTCCTTCCTTTTTTAGGCGGAATGAATTTCTCGACCTTCTCGCTGAAGAACAAGGCTCCGACCTTGTCATTGTTTATTATCGCAGAGAACGAGAGCACCGCCGCGATCTCGGCAAGGACATCCCTCCTGCTTCCGCCCACGGTTCCGAAAAGTCGGGACCGGCTGACATCGACAAGCAGTACCACCGTCAGTTCCCTCTCCTCTTCAAAGACCTTTACATAGGGAGAACGCATGCGCGCCGTGACATTCCAGTCCATATTGCGCACATCATCACCATACTGATACTCGCGCACCTCGCTGAAGGCCATACCGCGGCCTTTGAAGGCCGAATGGTATTCGCCAGCGAATATCTGGTGCGAAAGCGCCCTGGTCTTTATCTCTATCTTCCTGACTTTCTTCAGGAGATCGTTTGCTGATAAACTGTTATTCATAATTATGTTCAGATCCCCGGTCAAGCCGGCAATCCCTATTAAGGAACCTCTACCGCATTAATGATTTCGGAAATGATCTGATCCGTAGTCATATTCTCCGCCTCTGCCTCATAAGTAAGACCGATACGATGGCGAAGCACCTCATAACATACCGCACGGACATCCTCCGGAATCACATAGCCCCTTCTCTTTATAAAGGCATATGCCTTCGCAGCCATCGCGAGCGAGATGCTGGCACGCGGAGATGCACCATATGAGATGAAGTTCTCAACCTTGCCCAGGCCATATTCCTTCGGAGTACGGGTCGCATAAACTATATCAACGATATATCTCTCGATCTTCTCATCCATATATACATCCTTGACCACCTCACGCGCTCTTACGATGTCTTCCGGCTGAAGGACTGCAGATGCCTTCGGGAAGGTTCCGGAATTGTTCATGCGGATGATCTGACGCTCTTCCTCCTTCTTCGGATAAGTCACGACCACCTTGAGCATGAAACGGTCAAGCTGCGCCTCCGGAAGAGGATATGTTCCTTCCTGCTCGATCGGATTCTGGGTCGCCATCACGAGGAAAGGCTCCGGAAGCTTGAAGGTCTCATCACCGATTGTGACCTGACGCTCCTGCATGGCCTCAAGAAGGGCAGACTGCACCTTTGCCGGAGATCGGTTGATCTCATCCGCCAGAACGAAGTTAGCGAAGATCGGACCCTTCTTGATCTGGAACTGCTCACTCTTCTGCGAATAGATCAGTGTACCGAGGACATCGGCAGGAAGAAGGTCCGGAGTGAACTGGATACGGCTGAACTTTGAGTCGACCGCCTGTGACAATGTGTTGATGGCCAATGTCTTTGCAAGACCAGGAACACCTTCAAGAAGGATGTGTCCATTGGCAAGAAGTCCGATCAGAAGGTTCTCGACAAGATGCTTCTGTCCTACGATGACCTTGTTCATCTCCATCGTCAGGATATCGACAAACGAGCTTTCCCTCTGGATGCGTTCGTTCAATTCTTTGATGTTTATGCTGTCCATAAATATGATTTTTGATATTTTTGCATTTTAAAACCGACAAAATTACTCTTTTTTTTGCAATATGCGATACATAATCAAGCTTTCATATGACGGCAGCGCATTCTGCGGCTGGCAGATACAGAACAACGACCGTACCGTCCAGGGTGACCTTGAGAAAGCACTTGAAATGCTGACAGGCAGCCATATCCAGGTGACCGGAGCCGGAAGGACCGACACTGATGTCAACGCGATAAGCTATATCGCCCACTTCGACATGCCTGACGAAGTCAGCATTGACGCGGCGCAGATCTGCTACAAATTAAATGCCATCCTGTCAAGGGAAATAGTCATTCATGAAGTTTCCGAAGCCGGGGAAGGCTTCCATGCCAGGTTTGACGCAAGATCGAGAGAGTACCACTATTTCATCCATTTCCGCAAAGACCCTTTCAGCGAAAAATTCTCTTACAGGATGCGCTACCCTCTGGATATCGAGCGAATGAACGAAGCTGCGGCACACCTTTTGGGGGAACACGACTTCCGCTGCTTCGAAAAGACGGGAGGCAACAACGCCACATCCATCTGCACCATAACCGAAGCCGGCTGGAGCACATACACTCCGACACATGTGGAAATGATGGGCATGCCGCATCAGGAAGGAGACTATATCGTGTTCAGAATCAGGGCGAACCGATTTCTGCGTAACATGGTCAGAGCCATCGTGGGCTCGCTCATAGAAGTCGGCAGGGGGAAACGGTCGCCGCAATGGATCGCCGACCTTGTAGCAAACGGTTCGCGCTCTGACGCCGGAAGTTCCGTGCCGGGAAAGGCTCTCTTCTTCAGCGGCGCCATTTATAAATAAATTTGAAGATTCGCGATTTTTTGACTAATTTTGCACGATTTCGCGCTTATGCGAAACCAGACCCGGAAACGATAATTAAAAAGACCGTAAAATACTATGCTTTTCAATCTTCTACAGGCAGCCGTTGACGCAACGGAACTTGTAAATGCGGCACCTGTCGCACAGGAAAAAACATTCTCTCTCATCGAAATGGCAATGAAGGGAGGCTGGCTCATGATCGTGCTTCTCGCGCTTTCAGTGATGGCCATCTATATTTTCGGAAACAAGTGGTGGATGATCCGCAAGGCAGGAAAGATCGACAAGAACTTCATGAAGGACATCCATGACATGATTCATGAGGGAAAGATAAAGTCTGCCATCGCTCTCTGTCAGAAATATGACTCTCCGGTCGCAAGACTCGTAGAGAAGGGCATCGAGAGGATCGGAAGACCTCTTGCTGACATCCAGGCGGCGGTAGAGAACATGGGCAATGTGGAAGTTGCAAGACTCGAGAAGGGCCTTCCCATGCTTGCGACCATAGCAGGAGGAGCACCTATGATCGGATTCCTCGGTACCGTGACAGGTATGATCCGAGCATTCTTCGAGATGGCAAATGCCGGCAACAACATTGACATCACCCTCCTTTCTGGCGGTATCTACGAGGCGATGGTGACCACAGTGGGCGGACTTTTCGTAGGTATCATAGCATATTTCGGATACAACTACCTCAGCTCGCAGATTTCTAATCTTGTGTTCAAGATGGAGAGCACTACCATCGAGTTCATCGACATGCTTCACGAACCGTCAATCTAATCAAGAAGAAGGAAATGGCAATCAAAAGGACAACAAAGGTTGATTCAGGCTTCTCGATGTCATCAATGACCGACATCGTGTTCCTCCTGCTTATCTTCTTCCTGGTCACTTCAACCCTCATCAATCCGAACGCTCTGAAGCTTCTGCTTCCGAAGAGCACCGGTCAGGTGTCGGCAAAGGCTACGGTAAGCGTGTCCATCAAGCACTGGAAAGATACCGACAGATTCTCATTCCACATAAACGGAGATGAGACTCCTGTAAGATTCGACAAGATCGAAGACGAACTCATCGAGCTTCTCCAGAGTGAGGAAGACCCTACATTCTCCATATATGCAGACGAGACAGTTCCTATCAAGGAGGTAGTGGCTGTGATGAACATAGCGAAGAGAAACCACTACAAGGTCATAATGGCAACCTCACCGGAATAGGCCGGAAACGCAAATGGATCAAGATATGGCGGAACATTATCTGAATGAAAGGGAAAGACAGGAACGGAAGTCGAGGGTGACGGGAATCGCTCTCACCACCTTCATGCATGTCATGGTCCTGATTCTCTGCTTTCAGACCGGACTGACCTTTCTCGACCCGCCTCCGCCCGAGCAGGAACAGATTCTGATAGAGTTTGAGGAGCCGGAAATACAGAAGCCGAAACAGACTCTCGACGGAACAAAGCCGCAGGCCGAAAACCCGGACCCGTCCAGAGACATCAGCCTCGTGCAGAAATCCGAGGCGCAGCATGAAGGCACGAAAAGCAATGAAGCTCCGGAAGCTGCGGTCGACGACTTCGGTGACGTCGATGTGAAGGAGCCGAAGAAAGAGATAAACAGGAAGGCGCTTTTCTCTGCGGCAGACAACAAGACGCAGAAAGACACATTGGCGGCACAGACAGCACGCGAGACAAGTGACGCCCTTAAGGCCGGACACGCGCTGGGCAACACGAAGACAGGTGAGACAGCCGGCGAACCTAATGCGAAGCTTGCGGGCAGAAGAGTTAACGGAACCCTTCCGAAGCCGACATACGGAGTGGCAAAAGCAGGAACCGTCGTGGTCGAGATATGGGTGGACAATTACGGCACAGTGCAGAAGGCCATAGCCGGAGCAGAAGGAACGACTGTGACAGACAAGACACTCTGGCAGGAAGCCAGGAAAGCGGCATTGGAAGCTCATTTCAATGTCAGTGCCGATGCTCCAGCACTGCAGAAAGGAACGATAACATATATTTTCAAATTGAACTGATAAGGTCTATGACCATAATTGGCGTGAGCCAACATATTAATATTTAACATTTTAATTGCCGATAAGGCGCAAGACAATGGAAGACAACAGAAGAGGCGGCAATGGCCGCAGAACAGAAGGCCGTAGAGAGTACGGTGAAAGAAGAAGCCATGCAGGAAATGGCGAAAGAAGAAGTTTCAACAGCGAAAGAAGAAGCTTTGGCGACAGACCTCGCAGATCATTCTCTGAAGGTGGAGAGAAAAAATCATTCGGAGGAGAAAGAAGATCGTTCGGAGAGGGATCGGAAAGAAGGAGCTTCAACAGCGACAGACCACGCAGATCATTCTCGGAGGGTGGCGAAAGAAAGTCATTCTCTGGAGAGAGAAGATCATTCTCCGGAGAAAGAAGATCATTCGGAGAGGGATCGGAAAGAAGAAGCTTCAACAGCGACAGACCACGCAGATCATTCTCGGAGGGTGGCGAAAGAAAGTCATTCTCTGGAGAGAGAAGATCATTCTCCGGAGAAAGAAGATCATTCGGAGAGGGTTCTGAAAGAAGAAGCTTCAACAGCGACAGACCACGCAGATCATTCTCTGAAGGCGGAGAAAGAAAGTCATTCGGAGGAGACAGAAGACAGTCTGGCGGATTCAGAAACACAGGTAAGAAGAGCTTCTACAAGAAGGACTTCAACTACTTCCGTGACGAGCAGGAGAGCGGAATCAACAAGATGATCAGCAGAAGACCGCAGCTCGACAACGACAACTACTCTGACAACGACATGGTTTCAGCTCCTATCAAGGACGAGGTAAGACTCAACAAGTTCATCGCCAATTCAGGCGTATGCTCGAGAAGAGAGGCAGACAACTTCATCCTTGCAGGTGTGGTTACAGTGAACGGTGAGGTCATCACAGAGCTTGGAACCAAGGTAAACATCAACACAGACGACATCCGCTTCAATGGCGAGCGTCTCAAGGGTGAGGAGAAGGTATATATCGTGATGAACAAGCCGAAGGGCTATGTGACCACAGCAAGCGACCCTCATGCGGACAAGACAGTGATGGACCTTCTCAAGGGATGCACATCAAGAGTATTCCCTGTAGGCCGTCTCGACAAGAACACAACTGGTGTGCTCATGTTCACAAACGACGGTGAGATCGCCGAGAAGCTCACTCATCCTTCTTACGACAAGAAGAAGATCTATCAGGTATCCCTTGACGGCAAGCTCAAGCAGGAAGACTACGAGAAGATCCTCAGCGGTATCGAACTCAACGACGGTATGATCGCTGCTGACGAGCTCGAGTACATCGAGGAGGATGACCACAGAAAGCTCGGCATCGAGATCCATTCAGGAAAGAACCGTATCGTGAGAAGAATCTTCGAATCTCTCGGCTACGAAGTGAAGGCTCTCGACAGAGTATATTTCGCAGGTCTTACAAAGAGAGGTCTCAAGAGAGGAGAATGGAGATATCTTTCTGAAGGAGAGATCAACCTCCTCAAGATGGGTGCATACCTCTAAAGATACTATTTCAGAACGACTGTATATATGAGCGTACAGACCAAAAGACATCGCGCTGGATTTGTCAACATCATCGGTAATCCGAATGTGGGCAAATCCACGCTTATGAATGCCCTTGTCGGCGAAAAGCTTTCCATCGTGACAGCGAAGGCCCAGACCACAAGACACAGGATCATGGGTATCGTGAACGGGGAAGACTACCAGATCGTATATTCCGACACCCCAGGCATCCTGAAGCCTAACTACAGGCTCCAGCAGAGCATGATGAACTTCGTTGACACCGCAATCGGAGACGCTGACATAATACTGTATGTCACTGATACAGTAGAGAAGGGTGACAAGAACGAGGAATATATCGCAAAGCTGCAGAAGATCCAGTGCCCGGTCATCCTGGTGATCAACAAGATCGACATAAGCAGTCAGGAGCAGGTGCTCGACCTTATGAAATGGTGGCAGGAGCAGATTCCCAATGCCATCATCTTCCCGGCATCGGCACAGGAGAAGTTCAATCTCGACAACATCTTCGACGCCATAACGAGCAACCTCCCGGAGGCACCGGCATGGTATGACAAGGATGTGTTCACAGACAAGAACCTCCGTTTCTTCGCATCGGAGATTGTGAGAGAGAAGATTTTCCTTAATTATAAGGAAGAGATTCCTTACAGCTGCGAAGTGATGATCGAGGAATTCAAGGAAGGTGCGGAAAGGTACGACATCAGCGCAGTCATCTATGTGATGCGCGACACGCAGAAGGGCATCATCATAGGCAAGGGCGGACAGTCACTCAAGAAGGTTGGAACACAGGCCAGGATCGAGATGGAGGATTTCTTCCAGAAGAAGGTCTTCCTGAAGCTTTTCGTAAAGGTTGATCCGGACTGGAGGGAAAACAAGAAGGAATTGAGAAGATTCGGCTACGAATACTGATAATCAAAAGAACAATTGAGGTTATATGAGTTTAGATGAAATCGAACTCCCTGAAGAGGACATGAACATAGGACAGGATCCCGAAGATGAGGCTCCTGAAGAAAGCACACCGGGTAAGTTTGAAAAGCTGCTCGGCGAAAACAGCAGGAAATACAAGCTCGCACGAATGTTCAAGGAGTGGTATATCGACTACTCCTCATACACTGTCCTCTACAGAGCCGTTCCTCATCTTATCGACGGTCTGAAGCCCGTACAGAGACGAGTTCTCCATGCCATGTGGAGAATAGATGACGGCAGCTACACAAAGGTGGCCAACATCGTCGGCCAGGCCATGCAGTTCCACCCGCACGGAGACCAGTCAATCCTCGGAGCACTTGTATGGATAGGACAGAGGAACTATCTGGTAGACTGTCAGGGTAACTGGGGTAACATACTCACAGGCGATGCCAATGCCGCTCCCCGATATATCGAGGCGCGACTGAGCAAGTTCGCCAAGGAAGTCATGTTCAATCCCAAGACAACAAACTGGATGACTTCATACGACGGCAGGAACCAGGAACCTATCGAGCTTCCTGTAAAGTTCCCTATCCTTCTTGCCCAGGGTACAGAGGGTATCGGAACCGGTTTTGCCTCGAAGATACTCCCTCACAACTTCAATGAACTCATAGACGCTTCCGTAGCTGTCCTGGAAGGCAGGGACTTCGAAATCTATCCTGACTTCCTCACAGGCGGTTCGGCCGACTGCTCGAAGTACAGCAGCAAGAAGAAGGGAGGCAAGATAAAGGTACGCGCGAAGATCGAAAAGATTGACAAGAATACCCTTGCCATCACAGAAATACCGTTCAGCAAGACAACAGATGCCGTAAAGGAATCCATAATGGAGGCAAAAGAGAGCGGCAAGATCAAGATCAAGAAGATCGACGACCTTACCAGCGCCACCGCCAACATCCTCATACATCTTCCGAACGACGTTTCGCCAGACAAGACAATCGATGCGCTTTACGCATTCACAGCCTGCGAAGTCGCAATCACCCCTAACACCTGCGTCATCCATGAAAACAAGCCGCAGGTATTGAGTGTCAACGACATACTGAAGCACAGTACCTTCCACACAAGGGATCTCCTCGGCCAGGAGCTGTCCATCAGGCTCAATGAGCTCGAGAATGACTGGCACTACAACTCGCTTGAAAAGATATTCTTCGAGAACAAGGTCTACAAGATCCTCGAGGGAGATGCGAAGACCTGGGAAGACCAGCTTCAGGAAGTCTTTGACGAGATGATGAAATACCAGAAGTTCCTCAAGAGGCCTATACTGATGGAGGACATCAACAAGCTCGTCGAGAAGCCGGTAAGAAAGATATCGAAGTTCGATACAAAGGCGGTTGATGAAAAGCTCAAGGGCATCGAAAGCGAGATGGAGGAGGTACAGAATCACCTCAACCACCTCACAGAGTTCACCATCAGCTATTTCAAGAACCTGAAGAAGAAATACGGAAAGGCATATCCGAGACTCACCGAAATCGTGGAATTCGAGTCTATCGAGACCACAAAGGTAGTCAGCAACAATGCCAAGCTCTATGCCAACAAGACGGAAGGCTTCGTGGGAACCAATCTCAAGAAAGAGGACAATGCAGAATTCATCTGCGACTGCTCTGACCTTTCGGAGATCATCGTGATCCACAATGACGGAAAATATGTCGTGACGAAGGTAAGTGAAAAGGCTTTCTTCGGAAAGGACATATTATATGTAGGCATATTCAACAGGAACGACCAGAGGACCATCTATAACGTCATCTACCGCGAGGGCAAGACTTCGTTAAGCTATGCAAAACGATTCGCAGTCACCGGAATAACACGCGACAAGGAGTATGACATCACCCAGGGAACCCCTGGATCGAAGATACTCTGGTTCACGGTCAATCACAACGGAGAGGCTGAAACCGTGAAGATATATCTGCGTCCACGACCAAAGCTAAAGAAACTCATCGACGAGTATGACTTCTCACAGCTTGGCATCAAGGGACGCGCCTCACGCGGTAACCTCGTGTCAAAGAATCCGATCCAGAAGATAACTCTCAAGTCAAAGGGCATATCAACTATCGGAGGTAAGGACATCTGGTTTGACGAGGATATCCAGAGACTCAACGAAGACGGACGAGGCATGCATCTGGGCCAGTTCAACACAGGAGACCATATTCTGGCTATCTTCAAGGACGGCACATATTACACTACATCGTTCGACATGAGCAACAGATACCAGGGCGATCTGCTCAAGATCGAGAAACTGGATCTGAACAAGATCTACACTGCACTTTATTATGACAAGGCAGTCGGAGCATTCTATGTGAAGAGATTCTCATTCGATGTAAGCGACAATACTCCTGTCAGCTTCATATCCGAATCAAAGGGATCGTATCTGGTGGCTATAAGCGATGACAAGCATCCGCAGATCGAAGTCATATTCGGAGGCAAGAACGAGAACAGGGAGCCGGAGTGCATTGATGCAGAAGAGTTCATAGCGAAGAAGGGACTTCAGGCCAAGGGCAAGAAGACCAGCCAGTATGATGTGAAGAAGGTTCATTTCATCGAACCTCTGCACAAGCCGGAAGATGACATACTTCCGGAAGAATCGGAAGCGGAGAACCAGGCCGGTGAGATCGACAATTCTGACATTCCGGACGATGATCCGGTTGACATCACGCTCGACGATGATCCACAGCTGACATTGTTTTAAAAGATGATAATATCTTTGACAGGATTCATGGGATGCGGCAAGAGCAGCATCGGGAGGAAACTCTCGGAGCTGCTCTGCTGTCCTTTAATCGACTTGGATTCACATATCGAGGCAGAGACCGGCAGAAGCATCCCGGAGATTTTCGAATCAGACGGAGAAGATGCCTTCCGCAGAATGGAAAAAGCTGCCCTGGAAAAGGTCCTGTCCACATCACACGATATGATGATACTGTCGCTCGGAGGAGGTACGGTGATGACCAAGGAATGTGCGGAAATGGTAAGGGAAAGGAGCATCTGCATCTATCTTCGTGCCGGCATAGATACTCTTGCCGACCATCTTGAAGGAGAGACTTCCAACCGTCCGATGCTGTCATCTGCCGAAAGTCATGATCCCCTACATGAGCAGAAGGCTGAGGGTTCGATTCTGCGAGAGCGCATATCCGCACTGATGGCAAAGCGATCTTCTACATACGAAGGCACTGCACATCATATCATAGACATAGACGGGAAACAGACAGATGAGATAGCAGATGATGTCAGGAGGGCCATAAGGCTCTAATCCTCCTGTTCCATGGCTGCAATCACAAGGATTATATCCTGATAGCTGACATCTGCCGGGCAAGCCTCCTTGATGGCAGAGAGTCCCTTAAGAGTGCCAAGTCCGGAGATGGCCTCCCGAATAGATTCAGCACGAGTTTCCGGCACCAGTTCATTTACCGGAATCATTCCCTTGGCCACATAATGGGCAAGATGGCGGACAATCGTCTGCTGGTTCAGGTCACGCTGCTTTGCAATATCCTTGACAGACACTCCCTGCTTGTAAAGCTTGAACGTCGTCACCTTTGTATCCTCCTTCTTCTGCTTGCCCTTACGGGAATCCGAAGAAGACCTCGAGGTCTTTAGCTCCTTCGGCACAAAGCCGGAAGCTTCATATATGGCAATCTGTCTCTCACGCAGATATGATTCCGTAGAGAAAGGCACCGCAGACATGGCCTTGAGAAGTATCCTTCTGCTCTCAAGTTCACCATTCAGGTCATTCCACACATTGGCATATCTCTTGACCAGATCCTTGTTCTCCGCCTTTACATCAGAGGTCTTTGCGAGGAAATCCCCGTACGCATCTTCAAGCTCGGAAAGAAAATATCCGCAGCCGTTCCTGACCCTCGACCTGAATGCATCGGAACTGACCTCCTCATATGGCTTCTGTCTTATGAGAAGCTGCCATTTGTCCCCCACTGCCACGACCTTTTCAGACAGCGAATTCAATATGTCGTTATGCTTATGCGCCAGGCCTACCACCGTTCCTGAAGGAAACTCCGTACAAATGCCGAGCATCTTTTTCTGAAGGGATGCAAGCTCCTTGAAATCAAAGAGATCCCCGAGAAGTTCCTTATAATATTCCTCCTTGATCGACTCGAGTCTCGCCACGCTGTTGCGAGCCGCTTCCTCCTGATATCCGATATATTCGTCCACCGACATATCCGTAATAACGGCATCCTGCCTCAATGGAGTGGCCAGTACCATTCCTTCCAATGTCCTGCAGCGGCTCAATGCCACATAGACCTGACCCGAAGCAAAGGCAGACGCAGCGTCTATTATAGCCTTGTCAAAGGTAAGTCCCTGACTTTTATGAATAGTTATGGACCACGCCAGCCGCAAGGGATATTGCCTGAAGATTCCCTGCACCTCGGTCTCCATCTCCTGGGTCTGCGCATTTATGACATATCTGGAATTTTCCCATTCCAAAGGCTCCACGGCTATCTTTTCCTCCTCTCCGGGACATTGTATCAGGATGTATTCCTCAAAGAAATCAGTGACGATACCGATTTTGCCGTTGAAATATCTCTTCTCGGATGAAGGATCGTTCTTCACGAACATCACCTGTGCACCCACCTTCAGTTCAAGGCGTGACTCGGTCGGATATGAATATTCGGGGAAATTTCCGTCTATGACGGCATCGAATGTATGGACAGGCTCATCGATCATATCCAGCTGCAGCTGGTTGTGATGGCTGGCTATATGGTTATGGGTGGTAAGACGGATATATCCCTCATCGGACGAGGGCATGAAAGATGGGTCGTATCTGGAATTCAGAGTACTGATGACTTCAGCAGATGGCCTGCCCTCCCTGACGGAATTCAGGATAGAGATGAACTTCTCGTCCTGCTGACGATAGACCTCCTTCAGCTCGATAGTGACATAATCCACCTGATGCAGTGCCCTGCTGCCGAAGAAATAAGGTGTAGGATAATATGAAGACAGTAGCTGCGCCTCCTCGTCAGTAACCACAGGAGTCAGCTGCTGCAGGTCTCCGATCATCAGAAGCTGGACACCGCCGAATGGCTTGTTCCTGTTGCGGAAGCGCCTCAACACCGAATCCACAGCATCCAGAAGGTCACTCCGCACCATGCTTATCTCGTCGATCACAAGCAGGTCGATGGTCTTGATTATGCTACGCTTTTCCTTGCTGAATGCAAACTTCGAATCAAGTCTGGCTCCGGGAATGAAAGGATGCAGTGGAAGTTGGAAAAAGGAATGGATCGTGACACCACCGGCATTTATGGCGGCGATGCCTGTCGGGGTCACCACCACTACCCTCTTGCGGGATTCCTCCACGACCTTCTTCAGGAAAGTCGTCTTTCCGGTACCGGCCTTACCGGTCAGAAAAACACTCTTGCCTGTATTCTCGACAAACTCCCACGCGGTCTTCAATTCAACATTTCCCTTCATATCTCTTTCTCTCCTGCCCTTCCGCGAAATGAAGACTCATCAGATCATCTCATCGCGTTCGTGCATGTCCTTTATGCGTAACTGGGTATTGGCTGTGCCTCGATAATAATTCTCTACGATGTAGTAGCACACATCTATCGGATTGCCTGCCTTGATGTGGTCAAAGAATGACGCCATATTGAAAGCTATGGCAGATATATGGTGATAAGGATGCGATTCCTGTATCAGTTCGAGCTTCAGGTGTCCTCCCTCGGCTCCTACCTTGCGTCCCATACCGTTGTCATATACATTCTCGGTAAGGAAGACCGGAGCGGTATTTCCCGGTCCGAACGGCTGGAACTGCTTGAGGATGCGAAGGAATTTCGGAGTGATCTGTGAATAGTTCAGCTTCGCGTCGACATCGACTACAGGTGTCTGCATTTCAGGGATTATCGATCCTGAAATAGCCTTCTCCATCCTTTCGCAGAACTCCGGAAGATTCTCCTCCTTCAATGTAAGTCCGGCAGCATAAAGATGGCCGCCGAAGTTTTCCAAGAGGTCAGAACAGCTCTCGATGGCATCATAGAGGTCAAAGCCATGAACGCTTCGTGCCGAACCGGTCACAAGACCTCCCTGCGACTGGGTGAAGACGATGGTAGGCTTGTAGAAAGCCTCAACCAGTCTTGAGGCCACGATTCCGACCACTCCCTTATGCCATTGAGGATTATATACGATGGTTGCATTCCCGCTGGAAAGGCAGTTGCCTGTACGGACCATTTCGAGGGCTTCCTGGGTGATGCGACGGTCTATGTTCTTTCTCTCGTTGTTATGTTCGTTGATTTCCGTTCCGATACGGATAGCCTCTTCCGCATTGTCGGCGGTAAGAAGCTCCACGGCAATTCTTCCGGACTCCATTCTTCCTGCGGCATTGATGCGCGGACCGATCTTGAAGACGATGTCGTCGATAGTGATATGGGTAGGTTCCAGACCAGAGAGCTGTATCATGGCCAGAAGTCCTTCCCTCGGATGGCCGTTCAGCTGCTTGAGTCCGAAATGTGCAAGAATCCTGTTCTCGTCAGTAACGGAAACAAGGTCAGAAGCGATGCTTACCACAAGAAGGTCCAGAAGAGGAATCAGCGTCTCAAAAGGGATGTCGTACTTCTGCGAATATGCCTGTACGAGCTTGAATCCCACTCCGCATCCCGAAAGGTCATCAAACGGATAGTTGCAGTCCTCCCTCTTCGGGTCAAGGACGGCCACTGCCTTCGGAAGCTCGTTTTCTGGAAGATGATGGTCGCAGATGATCATGTCGATGCCATACTGGCGTGCATACTCGACCTTTTCATTTGCCTTGATACCGCAGTCAAGTGTGATTATGAGGCTGAAACCGTTTTCCGACGCCCAGTCGATGCCCTTGTAGGACACGCCATAACCCTCGTCATATCTTTCCGGGATATAGAAATCCACTGCGGAAGTCAGGCGGCGGAGAAATGAATATACAAGGGAAACCGCAGTCGTGCCGTCGACATCATAATCACCATAGACGAGAATCTTCTCGTGTCCGGTGACAGCCTGACGGACTCTCTCGACAGCCCTGTCCATATCCTTCATGAGGAACGGATCGTGCAAGTCTTCCAGATTAGGGCGGAAGAATGAGCGTGCCTGATGGAATGTACGGATACCCCTCTGGACAAGGAGTTTCGCAAGAACAGGGTCCACTCCGAGTTCAGAAGAAAGCTGTCTGACCACTTCAGGTTCAGCATTTTCCCTTAAAATCCATTTCTTTTCTGCACGCATAGCATACAAAGATATAGATTTTGTTTCAATTTAAGAATTATTTATGCTATTTTTGTACATTAATTTGCCGTATCGTGGCTTTTACGGTACGGTTACAGGCCGAAAGACAAACAAATAAATAAAACATAAAGACTATGAGCATCATGGACCTCAACGAGCAGGAGCTTTTCAGAAGAGAATCGCTTGCAAAGCTCAGGGAACTTGGAATCGAGCCATATCCGGCACCTCTCTACCCTATCAACACATCTGCAGCGCAGATCAAGGCCGAGTTTGACGAAGAGAAAGGCAATTTCCAGGAAGTGGTCATCGCAGGCCGCATCATGTCAAGGCGTATCATGGGTGCCGCTTCGTTCGGAGAGCTTCAGGACGAGACCGGACGCATCCAGATCTATGTGAACCGTGACGAGATCTGCCCCGGCGAAGACAAGACTATGTACAACACCGTATGGAAGAAGCTTCTTGACATCGGAGACATCATCGGAATCAAGGGATTCGCATTCATTACCAAGACAGGACAGCTTTCTGTTCACGCGAAGGAGCTCACTCTCCTGAGCAAGTCCCTCCGCGTCCTCCCTATCGTGAAGGAGAAGGACGGCGAAGTGTTCGACGCATTCTCGGATCCGGAGCTCAAGTACAGACAGAGATATGTGGACCTCATCGTGAATCCGCAGGTACGCGACACATTCATCAAGAGAAGCCAGATCGTGGCAACAATGCGCGAGTACTTCAATGAGGCAGGATGCCTTGAAGTGGAGACTCCTATCCTCCAGAGCATCCCTGGCGGTGCGACTGCACGTCCGTTCATCACACACCACAACGCCCTTGACATTCCTCTCTACCTCCGTATCGCCAACGAGCTTTACCTCAAGAGACTTATCGTCGGAGGCTATCATGGCGTATACGAGTTCGCAAAGGACTTCCGAAACGAGGGTATGGACAAGACCCATAATCCGGAATTCACCTGCATGGAAATCTATGTGGCTTACAAGGACTACATCTGGATGATGGAGTTCGTGGAGAAGCTCCTCGAAAAGATCGCTCTCAAGCTCCACGGCAAGACAGAAGTGACAATCGGCGACAAGCAGGTTGACTTCAAGCCGCCTTTCCGCCGTCTTCCTATCCTTGAGGCCATCAAGGAGTATGCTGGCGTAGATGTGGCAGGAATGGATGAGGATCAGCTCCGCGCGACATGCAAGCAGCTCCATGTCGAGATCGACGAATCATTCGGAAAGGGCAAGCTCATCGACGCTATCTTCGGAGAGTATTGCGAGAAGCACCTCACACAGCCTACATTCATCACTGACTACCCTGTGGAGATGTCGCCGCTCACAAAGCGTCACCGCGAGAATCCAGACCTCACAGAGCGCTTCGAGCTCTTCGTATGCGGCAAGGAGCTCGCCAATGCATACAGCGAGCTGAACGACCCTATCGACCAGTACGAGCGTTTCCAGGACCAGCTCAAGCTTAAGGACAAGGGAGATGACGAGGCTATGTTCATCGATATGGACTTCGTACGCGCACTTGAGTACGGTATGCCTCCTACATCAGGACTCGGTATGGGAATTGACCGTCTGACCATGTTCATGACCAACTCCCCTACCATCCAGGATGTGCTCTTCTTCCCTCAGATGAGACCGAAGAATCAGTAGACACTGATTCTCCGGTCTCATGGAGACCTTCTTACCCCCGGTGCAAGGATGCACCACCCCCTTCCATGGAGACCAAACGATTTATAAGAAACCGACCCTTTTGGATCGGTTTCTTTCGTTTAATATCCTGACACAGACGAAAGCAATGGATTACATACACCTTGACGAAAAATCGGGCGATTCGTTGCCAAGGTATGCCATTATAGCTCATTTTGATGTATTTTTCCGCACACCTTGACGAAAAAACAGCCATTTCTTAACCAAGGTTACAGTTGCGAGACATGCAAGTGAAGTAAAACATAGCCGCGATGAATGGTCAGAACGCAAGCCCAAGGCCGCATGTAAAGGATCCAGTCTTTAATCCGACAGATGAGAAGCCGGCAGAGAATGCCATATGGTTCCAGCGGAATATACATCCCAGCTCTGCAGTGACTCCCTTTGCCGAATAATCGTCAACCCCGACCCATCGTCCTCCAACATCCTGCCAGAGAAGTTGCTTATGCCCATATCCGGTGCCTGCATACAATGTCATCCAATATGTCGCATTGACCATAACGCCTGCTGCAACTGTCATGACGGATGTCTTTACAACACCGCTCGGCCACATCACGCTTCCGCCTTCAATCCTTCCGTCAGACGAGCACATGTAGTCAGAAGACCCATCGACAAAATTAGTTCTGAAAGACGCATATCCTCCATATCTTCTTCCTGTCAATCCTGCTCTCAAGCCATATGCAAAGCACGGAACCGCCACCTCGGCCAGCACGACAAAATCAGGTCTGAAAGAAGATCTGCTATAGACCTGCATATCCGGCTGCAGCAAATCTGTATCATCACTCGCCAGATCAAGCCGTGAAGGCAGGCAGGATGACACAACCGGAATCGCGTCCGGTCTGCACGGACGGACTCCTGTAGAAAACCATTCACCTACATCTCTGAAACGCTGACGCTGAACAGCAGTCATCTCTGATTCCTTTGCCTTGAGCCTTCTGTTCGTCGCCACGAAGAAATCTATGGTGGCTTTCGCCTCTTCCCTTGAAATCTGCTCTCCCCTATTCATCCTCACCCTCAATTCAAGACAGACGATACACATCTCCTCGTATCGATCCAGCTCGGAATCCAAAGGCTCCTGGGCCCTTGCATGACATATGGTCCAGAAGCATAGAAATGCCGTTACAATGTATTTGAAAGCCTTTTCCACAATAGGCAAATTTAGCAAAAAAACAGTATCTTTGGAATTCCATAACTATAACATGCCTGAATCATCCGGATTTTTCCTGCCCGACATCACCGGCAGTGCACTTACAGACACAAAAGGCCTTGAGCTCATCCACCGTTCGACGGATGGGTTCAGTGAATTGTATCGCGGAGGCAAGGACGGAAGGTTCATTGTCTACAAGTCTCTGAAGAAAGAATATCGCGGGAATCCTCTTTATGAGGAACTGCTCAAGAAGGATTTCAATATAGGTTCCTCCCTGAACCACATCAACATATGCCAATATTTCGGCATGACGGAACTTCCGGAAATCGGGAATTGCATAGCGATGGAGTGGATTGACGGACGAACTCTCGAAAGCCTTATCAGCGAAGGCAGGATCACCAAGCCGCTTGCCAGGAAGATAATCTGCGAAATCTGCGACGCCCTCGACCATATCCACAGAAAGCAGATAATCCACAGAGACCTGAAGCCAGAAAACATCATGATCACCGGGAACGGACAGAATGTCAAGATAATTGACTTCGGTCTGTCCGATGCCGACTCTTATTTTTCATTCAAGGCTCCTGCCGGAACCAAGGCATATGCTTCGCCGGAACTCGTGGTCGGAGAGAAAATCGACGCAAGAAGCGACATCTGGGCCCTCGGAGTAATAATCAACGAATTGAGCGGGAGTTATCGTCATATCTCCGCAAATTGTCTCCGTCGCGACAAAGACAAGCGATATCACTCCGCAGCCGAGGTAAAAAGGGCTATCATTAAGGAACCGGCAAGAAAAATAAAGAATTCCATTGCCGCAGCAGCTGTTATCATCACCATAATTGCAGGCACATGGATGATATACGAAGGTCACGGTTCATCGATTCCTGCAACGGATGCAGACATACCGTCAGCCGATGAAGCAGAGGCTGCGGACACATCATCACTGATTCCAGCCGCAATTCCGCCCGCTGCCACAGAAGCCAGGACTGCACCGGAAACAAAAGCGGCGGCGCCAAAGCCCTCACCGACAAAAACAGATGAACGCCTTGACGCCGATGCCCTTGAGAATCTGTTCAAAGATGCAGCAGAACTGATTCTTTAAATCTCTATATCGCTTCTACCTTCAGCAGATTTATACCGTCTATCTGACCTGCGACATATGAAGGAGTGTATGTTCCGTCACGAAGAATCCGCGATATGTAAAGAGGATATCCGACTATGATCTCGGAAAGTTCAAAACGGTCACCTTCTTTCAGCTGTGAATTTTCTGAAGACAAGACCTCAAACTGGTAATCACCAAGATAAGACAGCTTCACAAGTCTGTTCGGAGCCCAGCCTATCTGCACGACAACTCCCTTGGCAAGCTCGGCTACATTCTGACACCTGGCCGAAAAGAAATTCGAGGAGTACAGATTGGACTCACTGAGATACTGACAAAAAGTCTTGAAATCACGATGACCTACAAACCTCGCCAGCACATCCAGTGTTGCAATGCGCGGGGTCGGATTAAGACTCACATATCCCCAAAGCCTTTTCAAAGTCGAAGACGAAATAAGTTCGCCGATCTGGTGTTCAATAACGACGGACAGCGACTCAAAATCAGTCGTTGTCGCCACCCTTCGTCCATATTTCTTTTCCACCTCCGTCAGAAGGTACGCAAGTTCCGGCATGTTTCTATTAATCTGTCCCACAAATATATTATTTTTCTGTCAAGTATGAATGCAAAGATACGACACCCATAATCCACAAATCAAGTTCACATTGGTTCATACACCTGTTGCGGGGAAGTCTATACCTCGCACCAGATATTAATCAGGATTTCATCACCTGCTCTTTTCAAAATTTTCGGATACCTCTTTAATTATTCTGAAAAACTTATCCTGCATTTCAAAATACAAGTAATCATTTACATTTTCATGGGTATGTCTGTGCATTGCCTCAAAAAATGCAAGAAAGTTATTATCGTGCTCAAACATCTCTTTGTGAACAGACAGGTACCCATATAAATCCCCATATGTAATCACCTTATACACAGACTTCATCTGATCATCATCTATTACCGGAGGATTATAATTCGGAGTCAGTATAATAAAGTATGGAGTTTTCCCATAGTCAGTACACCCATGCAGAGAAGTTCTCCATTTAGAGTAATTGTAATACCTTACGAGTTGTTTTCCTTCGCCGTCTTCCTCTATGCTGTTTATGTCGGATTTTATTTTATTCTCTATGACTATAATGGAGTTATTTAGATCGATGCGCCCACCACTTGGATATTCTTTCGGGTCAACGCCAGTGTCTTCAATCTTGGATGCTTCCTCACGAGAGACAGTAAACTTTTCAGTCAACTCAATACCATAATTGATGAAAAAACCTTTCCACAGAGTAAAATATTCAGGACGTGTCATGAAATACGCAAGCGCATTAGAGAACTTATTCTCATCATTCTGAATCTGACAGATATCAAAAAGGGAAACATTGCGTTGAGATATTTCATTTAGCCCCTCTTTAGAAACCGGAACCGAATATTCTTCCCAAATAGCGCTGTCAGCAATCAATGTCTCAAATATCTTCGTATAATCTCTTTTCTTCTCCTCAATATGGTCCTTTGCAAGGTCTCCCTTATATGTACCATCCGGATATATATACTGTTTCAAAGAAGCCTTTGCCTGCTGGTATCCCTCCAGAGTGACAATGAGGGCCGACTCGTCATGTTGTGGAAACTGGGATTGTGCTGGATTGCGAAAACGTATGAAGATTCTTTTGCCGGTCTTGGGAATCAGTATCTTCCGGGCTTTATATGTAACAAATACGCTCTGCTGCTGGAAATCTCTGAAGATCTCAAAGACAGAAACACCACCGTAAGATATCCCTCCTTCAGTGCTGGCGTATTCCTTCTGCCGGGCGAGAATATCAGCATTTATGTCATTGTTTTTTGCATTGAATTTCTGGTCGGCGGAATAAACGTCTTCGAGTTCTGTCGCAAGAGCAATAACTTCAACCTCACCTGCACAATGATACTTTACCATCAACATGTACCCCACCTTATTCTGATGAGTCTGCACAAAATCACCTGTAGAATTGAGGTATAGATAATGATTACCGTTGTCTGCCTGATACAGGTTGATTATCTCATGACCCAAGTTAGACATGAGATAATTTCCGACATACATTCTATTCAAAACGATAGCGTTCTGCATTTTTGAAATAATTTTATTTTGTTAATCCATATCATCAAGTTCGGTGCTAATTGAGATTTCTATCTTCTCCTGATCCGGCGAGGTGTTGAGAATGAGGTTGATTGTGTGGACATATCCAGGCTTGAAAGACAAGCTATACTCAAGAAGATATGCTATTCCTCCCATTGTCACCTCAATAAGCGGAGTACGACGCTCAATATTCTGCGGAACAACCACAGCCTCGAATCTGCCAGATGACACCTTCTTCATTGTAATGGTCTTGCGGGCACCATAAGGATCTTTTTGAAGTGATCCATTTGCAAAATTCAATATAGCTGATGTCGTTGTATTATAAATATGCGTTACAATATCATCCGGTATCTCACCTTCAAAATTTTCCCCTTTTTCCACAGTAACAACACATTTTGACATAAGATGTCTGAACTGAAGGGCCACCTTTTCGTCTGCACGTACTACTGCTGAAGCTTTTGCAAACATCAGGTCGCTTGCCCGGTAGCCTTCATCCGTATTCTGATCCTGCTGAAGGCTGAAAATCCATTCATCCACAGAGGAAATGTTCTGGTATGGATACAATGCATAAAAGTCGCATGGCTTATCGCTCCAGTAGAGAGTTCTTCCTGCCGACCAGGATCCACCATCAAATGTGAGCTTCTCATTATTTATGTAGTTGTCAGCAATCTGAAGTTCCTGTGCTTCCTCGCCAAGATACTCAACTGCGTACAAGAGAACTTCATCACCTGTTTCAAATGATGTTGAAGTTGCCTTTGATGCCGGTTTTGAAAGTTCAAAACTGATTTCGTTTGTCATACGGTTCTGCTCTTTCTGGCAACCAAGGATTGCAGCAAGCAGCGAAACAAGTATTATGATTCTTTTCATATCTCGTGATTTTTATAAAAAGTCCGGCCTGTCACCCATATAAACAGGAGCATGCTGTTTACCGCTATTGATAGCCGGCATATTAAGATCATAAATCGAGGACTTGGTCGTAAGTCCCATGTCGTCATTATCCTTTTCGTAGAAGCTGCTCATATCAAACTCTTCTCCCGCGTAATCCATTATCCTCTCGACAATCGCCTGACGCGATATTGCCGAGAAATATGGAATGTTATTATTCATACAGCTTGTAGCTTCAGAACGGTATACTCCGCGTGCATGGAAGTAACCTCCTTCAAAAACGTCCACATAGTTGGAATATTTGGAATCAAATATCATATGAGACCATCCTACCTCATTGATGTCACCGGTAAGTTCAATATTCCTATACCAGCCTAATGCTTTATATGCTTCTATTTCACGCACATGCTCACAACACAAACATAGACATGACTGTATAAATGTATTATGATATATATATTCATCGGCAAGCTTACCAAAGCCATGTCCACCAGCTTCATGCTGAACTATACCACGGAAGTCGTATGGATATGCATCAGCTGACTTCGGACAGCATGCAACAGCAGAACCGTCTCCCCACATGTAACAGATTCCGCCATATTCAGTTGTATTCTCAATCATTACAATCAATGTTTGAGACTTATTAAGGTCAGGATCTGCCTTTGCCGCATACTCATAGCAGATACCGAAATCAGGCGAAATGCCACTCAATGAATACTGACTACCAAACTTCGCATCTCTTACTGTATTTACAGTACCCACCCCGCTATCAGTAGACTCGCCAAATACAGCATACACATTAAAATAGTCTTTATATGACTTATATGGTTCTACTGAAAAGAAGTGTCCATAAGCCTCATATATATCGTTGATATAAGCTTCGGAAGCGATGTCCTTGGCATCATAACAATCTCCCATGAATACAATATTGACACCTTTGCCTTGCGTCGCTTTATGGAGTTGGATTACATCACCGTCCTGATGATCATAGTCAAACTGCTCCACCTCAAGACTGATCGTGTATCCTTCCACACCATCCAGCTTAAAAACGATCTCCCCCTCTCTTCCTGAAAATGTATCATCCCACATATAGTCTCCATTATCATGATAACGAGGAACATAGATTTCCCCCACTTCTGACTCATTCATTTCGTCATATGTAATGCTTATCTCCGCCTTACCAGTTCCACTGGTAGGTGTGACAGTAATCCAATCTGGTTTACTATCAAGAGACCAGCTATAATTCGCTGGTGCACGTAACACACAAGTCTGTGTCTTACTCGCATTCAGAGCCCTATATCTGCTACGATCTAATGAAAAATCATAGTGAGCAGCAATTCTCATGAATTCCTTCCAATTAGAATCAGACCTATACAGCTTAACTGATCCAGTCGGAACCTCAACTGTAAAGTTATCCTTTGGAACCCCATCAAATGCACTGCTTTGTATTACAGGAGGGTTAAGAGATTTACATACAATCTTATTCAGCTGATAGCAATTTTCAAACGCTCCTGTCTTGATGACACCAAGATCAGAAGGCAAGATCAAACCTTGTATCTGGCCACAATGAGCGAATGCATTTGAACCGAGAGAGATCAAAGACTGCGGCAGTTCAATAGTTCCCATTAAACGCTGGCATGCCATAAATGCATCATCACCTATTTCCAGAAGCCCATCTGGGAAAGCTGCAATTGTTGAGAATTGATTACCTGTAAAACAGCTTTTAGGAATTTTTGTTATATTTGATGGCAACACCAACTCGCCTTGAAATCCACAATTGTCGAAAGGTCCGTGTCCCCATACTCCATAACTATTATTTGGCGCAAAGTCATCTGACAACTTTAGGTTGTCATGCATAATCAGTCTACCATTAAATCCACAGTTTCCAAAAGTATAAGAATATAGTGTAGTAATCGATTCCGGGATTTTTAAATCACCAGTCAGTCGATGACAATCACCAAAAGCGCCATTACCTAAGAATTCCAAATCATCAGGCAACAGCAAATTACCCACTATCCCCTTGCAATCGGAAAATGCACATTCTCCTATATATTTCAGAGTCGATGGTAACATTAAAGATGATATAGAGTTACATCCTTCAAATGCCTGTCCTTCAATTGTAACCAAGCCCTCCGGAAGCGAAACAGACGATAGATTACTACATTTGGAAAATGCTTCTCTACATATCTCTTTCACATCATTTGGAATTATTAATGCACCTGTCAATAGTGAACACCGATTAAAAGCACGTCCACCAATCTTATGTACAACTTCAGGAAAAACAAAATTCACAAGAGTTGACTTATTATCAAATGCGCTTGGTGGTATCTCATCATCACCACACATATATGGTCCCCAATGGCCGTGTACATCACAATCCGGATATAACATTTTTAGTTTACTCCAGACTTCGTCTGCAGTATTGAAGTATCCGTCAACAACTTTGAAATATTGTTTCCCATTAAAGTCACAATACACACCAGCAGAAGCTTTTACTGACACCTCCTTCAAATTTACCGATTGTAAAATCGCCATCGAATCTCTCATAAAACAGAAATCCGCAATATTGATATTACCCGAAACCTTCAGGTTCTTGATTTTGTCGGGATTCTTTTTATCAGTCTTAATAAGAGAGTCCAGAGTGCCAGGTTCCTCACAATGAACACAATAATACTGGCGAGCTTCTCCTTCGTAAGTGTTTATATCTTCTTTCCAATCAATTATCTGGGTATCTGCAAGTATAAGCTCGTACTCACCTGAAGGATATTTCCTATTGACCTTAATCGTAAATTTGCTCAACTTACCCGACTTATACTCATAATTCTCACTTTTAGAGAAGCTATAATTAACTCCACCGATAGTGATTGCAAATAGTTTAACGCCGGCATCCACAGGCTGAGGGACAACAACAGCTCGGAACGAACCGTCACTTTGAGGAGCCATGACAATTCCAGTAGACTGCGCATCACCAATAGGAGAAACCGTACCATCACATAGATTGATCGACGCCTTACGTGTTGTACCGGTAACAAGTATCTTCTTGTCAAGCAAAGCAAAGTCACCTGCCTCTTCAAAGCCCGTTCCCTCTTCAAGTACCACATATACACCTGCCATCTTGTGACTGAGTCTTACTTTGACTGCGGCTTCTGTCGGCACGACATTCTCAGATTTTCCCCACAAAAAATCAGATGCCTCATAACCTCCAAGCTTATTATTTGATTTTACAATACTCTGATCTTTCTGAACTTCAAAATTATAGGCAGTCACACTTGATGGTTCTGCATACGGATAAAAGGCATAAATATCGACATTAGTATTCTCATCCTTGTAGTAAACCGGATGGACGGAATTCCACTTGGAATTGCCCCCATCGAAGACATACTTTACATGATCTGCCTGATTGCCTTCATCCTGCAAAGTACCCGGAGTCTGATTTGAGTTCTTGTAGTTTACCGCATACAGTCCTAGAGCATCTCTATCCTCAAATCCCTGTGCATTTACCTTTGTTTGCAACTGGTTTATTGAGCCAGAGACCTTAATCTGAATGCTTCCTTCAGCAACCGGCTCAAAGTCCGGTTCCGAAAGGCATGAGGTCAGCATTGCAGTTATAGCAAAGCCGACTGATAGCAATAGTCTGGTTTTCATATTATCGTACTTTAATTAATTTATCCTTCCTGATCAGTTTGCAGTTCCTCCATCATCTGTTCCGTCTTCTTCCCAGCCATCAACATTGAAATCGTTTTCCTTGACCTTTACAATACATGTTGATGTCATACCCAAGTCATCTGTTTTCACTGTTATAGTGGCAGTACCTGGCTGAATTGCTGTTACCATTCCATTTTCAACTATGGCAACTGTAGAATCGCTGGTCATCCAAGTAACACCTTTATTAGTAGCATTTTCCGGAGTAACTTTTGCCGTCAGAGTTCTTTTTGTACCCTTGAACAACTCAATATAATTCATATTCAATGCAACACCTGTCACATGATTTATTACTGTTATTTCGCAAGTGGCGGTCTTGCCGCCATCCTCTGTGGTGACAGTAATTACTGCTGTTCCAAGACTGTTAGCAGTGACAATACCATCCCACACGCTGGCAACCGACGGATCGGTAGAAGACCAAGATAAATTCCTATTTGATGCATTTGCAGGATATATCGTTGTATTAAGAAATATTCCATCTCCCTCAGCCAACTCAACAGATGTCCGGTCAAGACTGACACCTGTCACCGGGTAGAATTTGGTGTTCACTGTTATTTCGCAAGTGGCTGTCTTGCCACCATCTTCTGTGGTGACAGTAATTACTGCTGTTCCGGGACTGTTAGCAGTGACAATACCATCCCACACGCTGGCAACCGATGGATCGGTCGAAGACCAAGACAGATTCTGGTTCGTTGCATTTGCCGGATATATCGTTGCATTCAACGTTGTTACATCACCCTCGGCCAACTCAATATAATTCATATTCAATGCAACACCTGTCACATGATTTATTACTGTTATTTCGCAAGAGGCGGTCATACCGCCATCTTCTGTGGTGACAGTAATTAGTGCTGTTCCTGAACTGTTAGCGGTGACAACACCATCTGAAACACTGGCAACTGATGGATCGGTAGAAGACCAAGACAGATTCTGGTTCGTTGCATCTGCCGGATATATCGTTGCATTAAGGAAAATTTCATCTCCCTCGGATAACTTAACAGATGTCCGGTCAAGACTGACTCCTGTCACCGGGTAGAATTTAGACTTCACTGTAACTTCGCAGGTAGCTTGCTTATAACCATCCTCCGTGAATACAGTAATCACTGCTGTTCCTGGATGGATGGCCATGACAATTCCATCGGACACACTAGCCGCAGAAGAACTCGATACCCAAAACACATTCTTATTTGTGGCATTGGATGGATATACAGTAGCATTCAACGTTGTTACATCTCCCTCGACCAACTCAACAGATGTCCGGTCCAGACTGACACCTGTAACCGGGTAAACTTTGGACTTCACTGTAACCTCGCAGGTAGCGGTCTTACCCCCATCGACAGTAGTGACTGTTATTGTGGCAGAACCAGGCGTAAGCGCAAACACATAACCATAATCATTCACTGTTGCGACTGAATTATCGCTGCTGCTCCAAATGACATTCTTATTTGTTGCATTATCAGGGGCAATTGATGCGGTAAGCGTGACAGCATCGCCTTCTGTCATTTCATGAGATGTAATATCCAGCTTGATATCGTCTACAGGATATATTTTCGGTTTCACTGTTATTTCGCAGGTGGCGGTCTTACCGCCATCGACAGTAGTGACTGTTATTGTGGCTGAACCTGGCGTAAGCGCAAACACATAACCATAATCATTCACTGTTGCAACTGAATAGTCGCTACTGCTCCAAATGACATTCTTATTTGTTGCATTATCAGGGGCAATTGATGCGGTAAGTGTGACAGCATCGCCTTCTGTCATTTCATGAGATGTAATATCCAGATTGATATCGTCTACTGGAATTGTCTTCTCCTTCACTGTTACATCGCACGTAGCCGCTTTCCCAGCATACTCTGTTCTCACTGTTATAGTGGCAGTACCTGGCTTAACAGCAGTCACTACACCATCCTCCACAGTTGCGACTGAATTATCGCTACTGCTCCAAGCGACATTCTTATTTGTTGCATTGTCAGGGGTCACTGTTGCCGTAAGAGTGACGATATTCCCCACAACTATCTCACAAGAAGTAATATCTAAAGTGACTGTAGCTACAGGGATAGTATGCACTTCTACCGTAACATCGCATGTAGCTGTCTTCCCACCGTCAACCGTTGTTGCTGTTATTGTGGCATTTCCAGCTTTGACTGCCGTTACCAAGCCATATTCATTTACCTCTGCCACAGAATTGTCACTGCTGTCCCAAGTAACTTTCTGATTCGTAGCATTACCAGGTGATATTATTGGAGTTATGGTTCTGGCACCGCCTTCTATCAGTCTACACGAAGTTGGTTTTAAGGTGATTGAAGACACTGCCACCTGCTCAGATCCTTGTTTCGTACAACAAGACATTAAAATACATACAACAAGGAGAGATATATGTTTGAAGATACTGTACAAATTCATCATTAATGAAGACTTCGTTAGACATCCTGATTGATGCAAACAAAAATAATGTGAACCCGATCTGCAATCAAGTTCACATTGGTTCATTTAACTATGGTGAAGGGGTATCAGTACCCTACGACACATCCTGCCATCGAGGGCCAGTCAGTTTTATAGAGGTTCACGGATTCTGCCGGAACATAGATTTTCAAATCCGGATGAGTTCCGGTAAAGACATCTTCCCCCAATGAAGGAGGAGAGCTGGAAGACATCTTGAGAGTACGGAGCGAGGAACAGCCATAGAAGGCTCTGTCGTGAATTTCAGTGACGTATTCCGTAACTGAGATTTCCTGAAGGGACACACAACCATAGAAGGCCTCTACGCCGATTGTGCTGTCCATGTAATTGTCTGACGTCTGACCGACAGAGAATTCCACATGACTCAGCGAAGTACATCCTTTGAAAGTCCGGGGCGCTATTCCGGAATGCTGCTGTACAACCGTTTCGAGTCCAGTACATCCTTCAAATGCGCCATCACCGCAAATGAAAGCATGCACACTCTTCAGCCCCGTACATCCCATAAATGCTTCATTCGCGATGATAATGGAATTCAGCTCAATATTCTTTAACATCGTGCAGTCTTTGAAGACCCTGCCGGAAAGAGAGTGGATATTGCTAGGGAAGACGATACTTTCCAGTCTGGAACCAGCAAAGACAGGCTTGTTGATATTGACCACATTCGAAAAGAATCTGAACTCATCAAAAGACTTTATGTCCTTACCGGAAAAATCCAGTGCATCCAGAGCATCATTCGGCATCTGCGAAACTTCATAGAATGTTATTTCGCCATCACCGTCCAGATCGAAAGACCCCAGGCAGGCCTTCCTTACAAGCGGATCTTCAAATCTTATGACACCGTCCCAAGGCCTCTGGACTACATCAAGGTACTGCCTTTGGCCTTCAGCTTCAAAGCACAGCTGTGCCCTTCTCTCGTGCAATGACGTGTTTTCCTGGACGATTCCGGTGAATTTGCTGAAATTCAAATAATCAAACCTGACCCACTTTTTCAACCATCCACGAGGTTTTCTTTCATATACGACTTGACCGAATTCATATTCAGGCTGCAGTGTAACTGTAAATTCTGTGTTTCCGGAATGAAGCACGATTTCATCGGAGGAGTGAACACCGTTTTTCACATTCACCCCTGACTGATACACGGACAGAGTATCACGCAAATTGTTGTCAAGACTACGGAAATACACTTTGCAACTGCGGGAAGGCCCTGCGAAATTATTATCCACTCGGAACATACATTTTCTGCCCTCGCGACGCCAGTAAAGCCAATAGGCTTCTGATGAGGCGCTTACCGTGAATTTATCCGTACCTCCGATCTCTATGTCAAATTCTGCAGAATCAGGACCGAGGTCCACAGAGTGATATGGCAGACTGATTTCACCATCTCTATACAATATGAGGAAATATCCCAGATCTGACAACACTTCATTATGACCATTGCTCACATAAGCCCGGTACATATATTCTGAAGGGTTTTGCAAGTGTTTCAGAGAGACAAAAAAGGATGTGGGAGTCAACCATTCAGCCTGGACCTTTATCAGCTTATCCTGCGATGTACCGACATAGAAGCCGGGGGTAAATTCTGCGACCGGTTCTTCTGACAATTCCGCATAAAGCTTACATTCGTCTTCGGCAACATCGGACTTGATAGCTTTGATGACAGGGATGAGATTCGTATAAGGCTCCGGTGCACAGGAACAGGGCCATAGCGAACATATCACTGCAGCGATCATCAAATATATGCGGCTGTTGAACTTTTGCATTCCGGTCACAAATTTAATGATTATCTTTGGAACGCAAATAGACAGTTATGGCGATAATTAAAGAATTGAAGGGCGACAGGCCTATCATAGGCGAGCGTGCGTTTCTGGCGGAAACTGCCTCAATAATAGGAACAGTAGAGATGGGAGACGACTGCAGCATCTGGTATGGAGCCGTGCTGCGCGGAGATGTCGGTGCCATCCGTATCGGAGACAGGGTCAACATTCAGGATAATGCAGTGCTTCACGCAACATATCGGCAGTCAGAATGCATAATCGGAAATGATGTATCCATCGGACATGGTGCAAACATACACGGATGTATAATCGGCAACGACGTGATTGTCGGCATGGGAGCCATCGTCATGGACCACACGGTCGTTCCTGACGGAACTATAATAGCGGCAGGTGCCGTCGTTCCGGCAAACCAGCATCTCGAACCGGGCATATGGGCCGGTATCCCCGCCCGAAAGATCAAGGAAGGTTCGGAAGCAATCCTTCAGAAGGCCCACGCAAATGCAGAGCACTACCTTCTGTATAAGACATGGTATGAATAAAACAGCTATCTTTGCAGCATGAGAATCGAAAGCATCACATCTGCCCAGAATCCGAAGATCAAGGATCTGCTGGCGCTTCAGGAAAAATCCAAGGAAAGAAGGAAGAAAGGATTGTTCGTTGTAGAGGGAAGACGCGAACTTCTCCATTGCATAGAGGCCGGATACGAACCGTTCACAGTGTTCGTATGTCCCGAAATCCTGTCGGAGGGCGATTTTGATGAGATCGCAGGCAAATGCAGGTGTCCGTTCATCGAGATTCCGCAGCACCTCTATGACAAGGTGGCCTACCGCGGAGGTACTGAAGGCGTAATCGCCGAACTCAAATGTAAGGAGATGACTCTTGAGTCCCTTAAACTTCGCAAGGACCCGCTGGTCGTGGTACTGGAGGCTGTCGAGAAGCCGGGCAATCTTGGTGCGGTCCTTCGTAGCGCAGATGCTTCAGGGGTCGACGCTGTCATTGTCTGCGATCCTCTTACGGATATGTACAATCCTAATCTGATCCGCTCGAGCATCGGAGCCATATTCACGGTTCCTGCAGCCGCCGCATCATCGGAAGAAACAATCAAATGGCTGAAAGCCAACAATATAAAGATCTACACAGCGCAGCTACAGGATTCGGAATGGTATTATGATACCGACATGAAAGGAGGTACTGCCATCGTCATGGGCACTGAAGCCACAGGCCTGACTGACATCTGGAGAAAGGCGGCCGACGCTCATATCAAGATCCCTATGCTGGGAAAGCTGGACTCGCTCAATGTATCAGTCTCTGCTGCAATCCTTATGTTTGAGGCTGTACGTCAACGCAATAATTGACCAAGTGCAAAAAACGCCGAAAATGCACTCGGTCTAAAAAGATAGAATATGAAATTCGGACTTATTGGCCATCCGATAGCACATTCGCTGTCCCCTGCCCTCTTCAAGGCGGGATATGAGGGCAGATACCCGTACGAACTCATCGAGACACCGGATTTCGATAAAGCATACCGCAGATTCATCGAAGAATATGACGGAATCAATGTCACCGCTCCTTTCAAGGAACTGGCTTTTGCCAAAGCTGACATTTTGTCCGATGAATGCAAAGCTATCGGGGCGACGAATCTTCTTGTAAAGACTCCTGAAGGCATAAAGGCATACAACTCCGACTATCTCGGAGTACGCAAGTGGCTTGAGGAAGTCCGCTCCTCCTTATCTTCTGGCGGTGGACTGGCAGATACACATATAAAGGTACTGGTCGTAGGACTGGGAGGAGCAGGCAAGGCTGCAGCCGAAGCTGCCGGATCGCTGGGTATGAAGGTCATAAGAATGAACAGGACCGTGAAGGATGAGCATACCCGTCCCCTGGATGATTTCAGGGAATGTTTCCGCGAATCCGACATCATCATCTACAACATCCCGACCTCGATCCCGGCACTCAACGAATTGAACGACAATGACTTCATTCCCGGAAGAGCAAAGTTCATCCTTGAGGCAAACTACAAGAACCCTTCATTCGTCAAGGTCATGAAAGAGAGGATTGATGCTGCCGCTGGGGCAGTATCTTATACGGGCGGAAGAACATGGCTATTATATCAGGCCATAACCGGTTATGAGATTTTTACGGGAGAAAAGCCTGATTTAACAAAGATGACCGATGTTTTATAAGAAATAATGACTATCTTGCAAAGTTTTTGGGCCTTTGCCCAGTAAACATACCATTAAATATAAGATATCATGTCATTGAACAAAGCTATGCTGATCGGTAACGTTGGTAGAGACCCTGAAGTACGTTACCTTGATGGACAATCCGGAAATGCAAAAGTGGCGACCTTCACGCTGGCCACGACCGAAAGGTACAGGGACCGTAACGGTGAAACACGTGAAAACACAGAATGGCACAATATCGTAGCCTGGAGAAGTACAGCTGATGTTGTGGAACGATTTGTAAAGAAGGGAACACAGCTTTATATCGAAGGCCGTATCCGCACAAGATCGTGGGATGATCAGAACGGAAACAAGAAATATACGACCGAGATCATTGCAGACACTCTTCAGCTTCTTGGAAGGAAATCCGACAATCCGGGATCGCAGTCCGGAGGATACCAGCAGCAGGGACAGGCCTATCAGCAGCAGGGTTATGCATCGGCACAGCCAGCATATCAGCAGCCTGCGTATCAGCAGCCTGCCTACGCACAGCCACAGCCGGCAGCAAAGCCGCAGAACATAGTCGAAGATATGCCTGATGACGATCTTCCATTCTAAAACAAAGAATTAATAATAACAACCATATACCGTATGAAACTTGATGTTGTACTCGGCCTCCAGTGGGGCGATGAAGGCAAAGGCAAAATCGTTGATGTGCTTGCAGGACAGTATCCTGTAGTGGCAAGATTCCAGGGTGGTCCAAATGCAGGACACTCACTTCATTTCGATGGAAAGAGCTTCGTGCTCAGATCTGTTCCGTCAGGTATCTTCAGGGAAGATGCGAAGAACATCGTGGGTAACGGTGTCGTACTCGACCCTATCACATTCAAGGGAGAATGCGACAATATCGCAGAAAAGACAGGAATTCCTGTGACAGAGCGTATTGTGATTGCAAAGAAGGCTCACCTCATCCTCCCTACCCACAGACTTCTTGACGCAGCCAACGAGGCTGCCATGGGTAAGGGCAAGATCGGATCTACCCTCAAGGGTATCGGACCGACTTACACTGACAAGATCAGCCGTCACGGCCTCCGCGTAGGTGACATCCTTGCTCCTGACTTCCAGGAGAGATATGCAAAGCTTCAGAACAGGCATATCACTCTTCTGAACCAGATGGGCTATGAGTGCGATCCTCATGCAGAAGACGCAGAGTTCATGGCAGCCGTAGATTTCCTCAAGAAGTTTGAGCTTGTAGACTGCGAATATTACATCAATGACCTGCTCAAGAGCCAGGACATCCTTGCAGAAGGAGCACAGGGCTCTATGCTCGATGTGGACTACGGTTCATATCCTTTCGTGACATCATCAACCACTTCATGCTCGGGAGCATGCGTTGGACTCGGTGTGAACCCTCACCTTATCGGCCATGTATACGGTATCTTCAAAGCTTACTGCACAAGAGTCGGAAGCGGTCCGTTCCCTACAGAGCTCTTCGACGAGACAGGAGAGAAGATCCGCGCCATCGGACATGAGTTCGGAGCTGTAACAGGCCGTCCACGCCGTTGCGGCTGGCTCGACCTCGTAGCCCTCAAGTATGCAGTGATGATCAGCGGAGTTACAGACCTCATCATGATGAAGTCTGACTGCCTCGACTCATTCGAGACAATCAAGGTCTGCACATCATACATCGTTGACGGAAAGCCTTCTGACCAGTGGCCATTCGACACATATGCAGACATTCAGCCTGTATACACAGAGTTCAAGGGCTGGAACACAGACCTTACACATTGCCGCTGCGAGGAGGATCTTCCACAGGAATTCCGTGAGTACATCGCATTCATGGAGAAGTTCCTCGAAGTACCTATCAAGATCATTTCAGTAGGTCCTGACCGCGAGGCAACTATCATGAGATAATATACCCCTTGATTGTATATGACTAGCCAGGCTGACTTCTTGAGGTCAGCCTGGCTTTTTTATGGCCACATTACCCCTTTTATGGGGCGGCAGAAAAGAAAGAGAGGGGATGACCAGACTGGCCATCCCCTCTTTATTATAGTATGATCTTCTGTTAGAGATCTGCAAGATTCTTCTGCATATCGATCGCTGGAGCAACCAGGATTTCCTGGAATTCCTTCTGACCTGTACCTGCAGGGATCGGGTGTCCGCAGATGACATTTTCCTTAAGACCTTCGAGAGTATCGACACGGCCACGGATAGCAGCCTCGCTGAGTACCTTTGTTGTCTCCTGGAATGATGCAGCAGAGATGAAGCTGTTTGTCTTCAACGCAGCTCTTGTGATACCCTGGAGTACCTGGCTTGCAGTTGCCGGCTTCGCCTCGCGGAGAACCATCATCTTGAGTCCCTGACGCTCGAGTGACGAGTTCTCGCCTCTCATCTCGCGTGCAGTGATGATGTCACCCTCCTCATATGTCTGTGAATCACCAGCATCCATCACATAGAACTTACCGTAGATCTTATCGTTGGTATCCATGAACAACCACTTGTCCACGAGCTCCTCTGGAAGGAATTCTGTGTCGCCCGGATCGTTGATCTGTACCTTTCTCATCATCTGTCTTACAATGATCTCGAAGTGCTTGTCGTTGATCTTCACACCCTGGAGACGGTATACCTCCTGGATCTCGTTCACGATGTACTCCTGAACCTTGATAGGACCGAGGATGCTGAGGATGTCAGTAGGTGATACTGCTCCGTCAGAAAGTCTTGTACCTGCCTTCACATAGTCGTTCTCCTGAACGAGGATCTGCTTGGTAAGAGGAACAAGGTAGTGCTTCTCGATACCTGACCTGTGCTTGATGATGATCTCACGGTTACCTCTCTTGATCTTACCCATGATAACCTCACCGTTGATCTCTGAAACGATCGCAGGGTTGGATGGGTTACGTGCCTCGAAGAGCTCTGTAACTCGTGGGAGACCTCCGGTGATATCGGATGCCTTACCGATGGCACGAGGAATCTTGATGATGATGTCACCGACCTTGAGGTTCTGGCCGTCCTCTACCATTACATGAGCACCTACAGGGAGGTTGTAATGTCTGAGGCTCTCGCCGTTCTCGTCAACGATAACGATAGTAGGGTTCTTCGACTTGTCACGAGACTCGATGATGACCTTGTCTCTGTTGAGAGAGTATTCGTCAGCCATCTCCTCACGGAATGTTACACCGTCGATCATGCTGTCAAAGCGTGCCTTACCGGCAGCCTCGATGATAGTGATCGCGTTATATGCATCCCACTCACAGATGAGATCACCCTTCTTGACAACATCTCCATCCTTCTTGTAGAGGATCGATCCGTAAGGTACATCGTACTGTGAATAAGTGATTCCTGTGTTCTCGTCAACGATACGTACCTCTGTAGTACGGCTGACAACAACATCCTGAACACCCTCATCAGTAACTCTCTCGATTGTCCTGAGTTCCTCGAATTCGAGCTTACCGTTATACTTCGAAGTGATCGAGCTCTCTGAAGCAGTACTTGACGCTGTACCTCCGACGTGGAATGTACGGAGAGTAAGCTGTGTACCAGGCTCACCGATTGACTGTGCAGCGATTACGCCGACAACCTCTCCCTTCTCAACCATACGGCCGGATGCGAGGTTTCTACCGTAACACTTCGCACAAACTCCCTTGCGAGACTCACAAGTGAGAACCGAACGGATCTCAACCTGCTCGATAGGAAGTGACTCGATGAGATTTGCGATGTCCTCTGTGATCTCCTCACCTGCAGGGATGATAAGCTCGCCTGTAAGAGGGTTGAAGATATCATGAACCGATGTACGGCCGAGGATACGCTCGCCGAGAGATTCAACGACCTCATCCTTGCTCTTGATTGCTGTAGCAACGAGTCCACGGAGTGTTCCACAGTCTTCCTCATTGATGATCACATCGTGTGATACATCGACAAGTCGACGTGTAAGGTAACCTGCATCGGCAGTCTTGAGGGCTGTATCGGCAAGACCCTTACGCGCACCGTGAGTAGAGATGAAGTACTCGAGCACTGACATACCCTCCTTGAGGTTCGAGATGATCGGGTTCTCGATGATCTCCGCACCCTGTCCACCGGACTTCTGAGGCTTTGCCATCAAACCACGCATACCGCAAAGCTGCTTGATCTGTGCTGTCGAACCACGGGCTCCGGAGTCGAGCATCATGTACACAGGGTTGAATCCCTGCTGGTCGCTTGAAATCTGCTTCTCCACAATGCCTGTGATCTGGTTGTCGATAGATGACCAAAGGTCGATCACCTTGTTGTAACGCTCGTTGTTTGTGATGAAACCCATAGCGAAGTTAGCCTTGATCGACTCAACGGTGTTGTAACCGTTCTCGATGAGAGACTTCTTCTCTGCTGGGATGATCACGTCTCCGAGGTTGAATGAAAGACCTCCCTTGAACGCCATTGTATAACCGAGATCCTTGATATCGTCAAGGAAGAGGGCTGTACGTGCTACTCCTGTATACTTGATCACATTAGAGATGATCTTACGGAGTGACTTCTTACCGAGGACTTCATTGATATATGGAACCGATTCTGGAACGAGCTGGTTCACGATGATTCTACCTGGGGTAGTCTGTACCATCTGTGTTCCTTCCTCAGGATTGAGCTTGTTCTTCGGAAGCCTTACATTGATGCTTGCATGGATATCGATAGCCTTCTCGTTGAGCGCGATGATCACTTCCTCCGGTCCGTAGAAGCTCATGCCTTCACCCTTCACACCTGGACGAGCCTTGGTGATATAGTAAAGACCGAGCACCATGTCCTGTG
>JAFYLU010000038.1 GCA_017550025.1 Bacteroidales bacterium
AAAAGCTCTGATTTATGGGGCGATCATCTATACCGTATCTCCGGTGAGCGTCATCCCGGCAGCAGTTTATCATATCTTCGGTATTCTTGATGAAGGAGCAGCCATCGCATTCGTTTACAAGAAGGTCAAGGATAAGATTACACCGGCAATCAATCTGAAGGTGGATGAGACCATAGAGGAATGGTTTGGACCGGACTACTCTGTTTCAGAGGCAGGGTATATCGAATAAGAAGCAATGGCTATGACTCTGTTTGCATAGTCGAGAGCTGAGCCAAATATTTAGTGAAATCTATGGAAAAGAAGACATATATTATAAAGTATGCAAAGTGTGTCCTGGTTCTATTAGTGTGTATTGCCGCGTTCTTTGCGATTCGTCCGCTGTTCTGGCGCTTCATCACCAGACCTACAGACCAGATCAGGACATATACAGAATCTTCAGAACGCGGAGAAATATTCGATTGTAGGGACAATCTGATTGCCACAAACAAGACGGTCTATGATCTTCACCTGGACTGTTGCGTCTTGGAAGACCAGAAGATGTGGGAGTATAAGTCACGAAGACTTGCTCAAGGCATCGCTCTGATTCTACCCGATAAGACAGCTCCTGAGTGGTGGGATTACTTCCAGAATGCACGTGGAAACAGGAATCGCTACCTGCCGATAGGCAGGAACCTTGACCGGACTATGGTGGATAGTCTTCGCTCGCTGCCATTATTCAACGAGGGTAAATACAAAGGCGGTTTAATACTTACATCCCATGTCATCCGAGAATATCCATATGGCAATATGGCAAGAAGAACGATTGGAGTATGGAGAAACACATCTGATGATTACCTGTTCGGCGTCGAACGTCAGTTCGATGACGATCTGAGCGGTGATGATGGTATCAGAAAGGTAAAGGTCGGATACAGGGGCAGGAAATCCCGTCAGTGGGAAATTGAGCGTGAAGATAAGGTTGATGGATGGGATGTCTATACTACAATATATATGAAGTATCAGGCTCTTGCTGACTCTGTACTCCGTGTAGCAGTAGAGAGTGACGAAGATATTGCCGGCGGATGTCTTGTCTTGATGGAGGTCAAGACAGGGGGTATAACTGCTCTCGCCAATTGCCATCGTCTGGATAATGGACGGATAGGTGAGTATTACAACTATGCAATCAGCCATAGCTATGAGCCAGGAGAGGTCGTGCAGACAATGACACTTGCAGCCGCTCTCTCAGACGGAATGATTAAGTCGCTTGACGAGAAAATTCCGACAAACCACGGTAGACTGACGGATACGTGTATGTTCCGAGATGATTATATCATTCGGTACGAGAGGATGAATCAGACCGACAGCATCTCCGTCATTGACGGATTTGCTCAGTCTTCTAGATATGTAGCATCAGCACTGGCGCTGAAGTATGTTCAGTCACAGGACTATTTCTATAAATGGTATGAGGCGTTCTGCCTCACTGAGGATAACTTCGATATAGATGGAATGCGAGAACTGGATTTGGTTGATCCGATTGGGCGTGACATCAATACGCTCAGCTCTACAGGTTCAGGATATGGATTCACGGTATGTCCAATGCAGATTCTTTCATTCTATAATACCATCGCCAACAATGGCAAGATGATGCATCCTATGCTAATCAAGAAGATGACAAGCGATAAATATGGAAGTCAGTATATGATGCCTCGCGAAATTAATGAGATGGTATTCAGAAAGGAGGTAGCTGATTCTCTCAAGAAGGCTTTGACTGCTTGCACCGAACATGGCACAAGTAAGCTCCACGATGGAATGCCACAAAATATCATCGGCAAGACAGGAACGTCACGACAGGTTATTGACCCAAGGTTACGCGAAGGAAGCCTTGACCCATATCAGGATAGCGAAGGTTGCAAACAGTATTCTAGCACATTCGCAGGGTTCTTCCCGGCAGACAATCCTAGGTATAGCATCATTTGTGTGCTGTTTTCTAAGCCGACTCATAAGCCGATTTATGGTGGTACATTGCCGACAGCAGCAGTAGCCAAATTCGTTGAAGGAGTTGAGAAAATTAAATTACAATAGTTTTGGATATTTTCGTTTTGAATCATCTGTCAATCTAGGGATGAACATGGACATTCAACTTAAAAGACCTTTGCAAGAATTTTGTTGTTGATTCATAATGTTTATATTTGCATAAATTATTTATAGAGAGATGGATTCTTTTAAGATAACGAACTTTGGTCCTATCAATAAGGTGGATATCCAGCTGGGCGATCTCACGATTCTGTTGGGACCTCAGGCAAGTGGAAAAACTCTGTTCTTGCAGATGTTGAAACTATTGGTTGATAAGGATCATATCGTTCAGACATTGGCAAGGTATAATTATGTCACAAACAAGCAGCCGGACCAGATTCTTAATTACTATTTTGGCGACAAGTTGTCCTCTATGTGGAAAGAGGATACTGTTATCAAGGCAGATGGTAAAAGTTATAGGAAGTCTTTCCTTATGAGTCAGAGTGATGAAAGTGCGGTTGAAGAGGTGTTTTACGTGCCGGCACAGAGAATTCTCTCGATTTCGGATGGCCGTCCGAAGAATTTTATGGAGTATGATATCTCGTCTCCGTATGTGTTGAGGAATTTCAGCGAGACTTTGAGATTGTTCTTCCAGAATGAAATTGGAGATGATCAGACTGTATTTCCTTTGAATAACAGACTGAAAGGTGGTCTGAAGAAGTCATTCAACGAGTCAATTTTTCACGGTGGCCAGGTGGTTATTGATGAGAGTTCCGGACAGAAGAAGATGCGTATGCAGGTGGGAGGTTCAAGTCTGCCGTTTATGACCTGGAGTGCCGGACAGAAGGAGTTTATGCCGCTGCTGATGGCAACGTATTGTCTGACCGGTCCTGTGATCAAGACTATTAATCGCATGCAGTATAAGTATGTGATTATCGAGGAACCTGAGATGGGACTTCATCCAAGGGCGATTCAGGCGGTCATCGTGCAGATGCTTGAGTTTATCAATGCCGGATATAAGGTGATTGTGTCAACTCATTCTTCCGTTTTGCTTGAGTTTGCTTGGGCGTATAAGATGATTCAAAGGCTTCCTGAGAATGTACGTGTTGAGGCTCTTTGTGAGTTGTTTGATGTTTCTCCGAATACCAACGTGACAAAGATATTCCAAGGGGTTGAGAATAAGGAGTTGAAGACATATTTTTTCAATCATAAGAAGAGCGGCGTGAATAGTTTGGATATCAGTTCTCTTGATGTGATGAGCGAGAATGTGGAAGAATCTGAGTGGGGTGGGTTGTCTCAATTTGCGACTAAGGCATCAGATGTCGTTTCAAAGTATATGTCAGAGTATCAATCCGAAGAATAGTATTCTATGGCAAAATATAGTTTTCAGAAAGCTGTGGAGAAGACTACTGGAATTTCGTCAGGATATAGGCCAGGTGTACATGCTTTGAAGAAGAGTGATCGTAGTACGATTGTGGTGGCTGATACAAGGCTTCTTGATGGAAGTGTGGATATTGATACTGCTGTGCAAGAGAAATATCCTAACGAAAATCGCTGGGATTATGCTATAGGATATTCCGGAAAGGTATGCTATGTTGAAGTTCATCCTGCTTATACCTCAGAGGTTTCGGTGGTTGAGAATAAACTAAAGTGGCTGAAAACCTGGCTGAAGGAGAAGGCTCCATTGCTGGATGCAATTCCTAAAGCGATCCCAGCTTTTGTTTGGGCGCAGACAGGAAAAGGCGCGATATTGCCTCAATCCTCACAAGCCAAAAGGTTGGCTACTTTGGGAATCAAAGTTACGCGAGTCCATAAGTTGCAGTAGAAATTTACAGTCCCGGTTGTTCCTCTCCCAGATATCAGATGCTGGTGATGAAGCCGGGTTTTTCTTTTTAGATCCCCGGTCAAGCCGGGGATGACTAGAGATGAATGTTGAAAGTGCAGAAAATGTCGAAAGTGCGGAAAGTGCATATAAGAGTTATTTATATCGTTTTTCGTATTTGCTGTGGGATATATGACGGAAGAATTTGCTTTTGATCCATTCTTTGAAAGCTCTTTCTCCGAGTCCGCAATCCTGAACGACTTCTACTCCTTCGCCTGTGTTGAAGCTTATTGGCAGTTCGTTGTATATGCGCCTTTGCTGTTCTGTAACAGGGAAGAGTGCAAAAAGGGGAAGCTTACACCTTGAGCAGTATAATTTCTGGCCTTTGTTTTTAAGTCATTTGATTCGGAACCAAGGTCAATAGACTTGACCAAACATTCCATAGCATCTTCTGACTCACCCCTGTTGCAATAAATCCTTCCCTGATAATAAAAAGTCCTCAGCTTGTCAGTCGCGCTGCCATGACTCTCATATTAATCGATAGCCGGCTTCAGCACCTCGAAATCAGTCCTGTCAATATAGTTCTTATCCAGAGCCTGCGAAAGCAGCAGAGCATACTTCGCCTCAAGTTCCTTGCTGGTCAGCTCCGACTTGTCAATGCCCTCCAGCACCGCCAAAGCACTGTCCGTCCTCGCCTCAATATACGAGTCCACATCCTCCAGCAGCCTGTAGGTCTCGCTCTTCCTCGCATCATTGCAGGAAACTATCGTGATTGCCGTGATGATCAGCAGTATATCCTTGATTTTCATAGAAGTCTCTCCGTTAATCAGACAACTATACAACAAAAAGCAGGAACAACGCCACTACCAGCATCATTCCTGCATATCGAACACGCCCCGACCGGCCATCTCCCTACGTTATGCCCGACCCGATCTGGCATCCATCTCCAAAATCTACGAAAACTCTGTCTGAAATTTGCATTAAAGGATAAATCTGCGTAATATTGCATAACTATATTAAGTGTCATTTATATAAATTATCATTTATATTATGAAATTCTACGACAGGGTCAATGAGATGCAGATTCTTCAGGAAAATGAAGTACAGGCAGAAAGGAGTGCGGTATTCACAGTCCTTATGGGACGAAGACGCGTGGGAAAGACATCCTTGATCACTCACGCTATGGAGGGACGCGAGTATGCTTATCTGTTCATTTCAAGGGATAACGAGACTGTGCTGTGCAGAAAGTTGCAGAGGAGCCTTGAAGAACAGTTGGGAATCCACGTCTATGGCAATCTTACTCATTTCAGAGACCTTTTCGAGGTGATTATGCGTGAGTCTGTGAACCGACATTTTACTGTGGTCTTTGATGAGTTTCAGACATTGTATAAGATCAACCCTGCAATCTTCAGCGAAATACAGGATATATGGGACAGATATCACACAGAGTCAAAACTGAACCTGATTGCCTCAGGCAGTATCCAATCCCTGATGAAGCGGATTTTTGAGGATGAAAATGAGCCTCTGTATGGTAGGCCAACTTCAAAGTTTACCTTGCGGCCGTTCACTATTGCAGTGCTGAAGGAGATTATGGCAGACCACTCTCCGAACTATTCCAACGAGGACCTTCTGTGCCTGTATATGATCACCGGTGGTGTGGCGAAGTATGTAGAGCTCCTGATGGATGCACAGTGCTACACGAAAGAGAAGATGCTGAATTATGTATGTCGGCAGGACTCATATTTCCTCACAGAGGGAAGGGATATCGTTAAT
>JAFYLU010000039.1 GCA_017550025.1 Bacteroidales bacterium
GGCAATCTGAATACAACCGTACAACCTACTCTCAACATTAAGTCATTAGTAGAAATGCCTATTCCTTTTTACGGAATGGAAAACGCTGAAAAGGTTGTTGCAATACTTTCAAAAATAGACGACAAAATTGAGAACAACAGGAAGATAAATGATAATTTAACATCCACCTCATCTAGATTAGCAGCTTAACCTATTCACGAATAATCATTTAAGAAATCTATATACTATGTTCTTACATTTCACAGAAGACTCATATGAGAAGGCACTCATCGGACTATTTCAGGAGATGGGATATGAGTACACTTATGGACCGGATATAGAAAGGAACTATCAAGAGCCATACTACCTTGCTCAGGTGTGGGCTTCCCTACCGATTGTCAATCCGTCGAAGCATCAGAACGCCATAGCAGAAGCTATAAAGAAGTTGACGAACATCGACTCTGGAGATATCAGTCAGAAGAACAGCGTTTTCATGGATTATCTTCAGAACGGAATTCCTGTAGCATATCATGACGGCAAGGAGGTAAGACATGACATCGTATATCTGATTGATTACGAGAAGCCGCACCGCAACACATTCCAGATCATAAACCAGTGGACGTACGTAGAGAAGTCCGAGAAGAGAGCTGACCTGATTGTATTCGTAAATGGTCTGCCACTGGTACTTATTGAATTGAAGTCTCCTTCAAGAGAAGAGACTGACGCTTCTGCAGCATACAGACAGATCAGGAACTACATGTTCGAGATCCCGTCTATGTTCACATACAATGCCTTCTGTGTGATGAGCGACATGCTGTGTTCCAAGGCTGGCACAATCACCAGCAGTGAAGACCGCTTCATGGAATGGAAGACCAAGGATGGAAACTACGAAAGCAAGGATCAGGTCGATTACGACACCTTCTTTGAAGGTATCTTCCCTAAAGAGCGTTTCCTTGACATCATAAAGAACTTCACTTGCTTTTCTCATGAAGAGAAAGGAGCCGCAAAGATATTGGCCGGTTATCACCAATATTTTGCCGTAAGGAAAGCAGTTGAAAGAACGATCAAGGCAACTAACGGAGATGGTAAGATTGGCGTATTCTGGCACACACAAGGCAGTGGAAAGTCACTGTCAATGGTCTTCTACGCCCACATGATCCAGGAGGTTCTTTCTCAGCCGACCATTGTTGTCATTACAGACAGAAATGACCTTGACGACCAGCTCTTCACCCAGTTCTCGAAATGCAAGGACTTCCTGCGCCAGACACCGGTGCAGGCACAGAACAGAGAGCATCTTCAGGACCTTCTCAAAAATAGAGAGGCAAACGGCATCATCTTCACCACTATGCAGAAGTTCCAGGAGTCTGACGAGCCTCTTTCAGACAGGAAGAATATCGTAGTCATGACAGATGAGGCGCACCGTGGACAATACGGATTTGAGGAGAAGGTGAACAGCGAAGGAAAGATTTCCATCGGTATGGCCCGAATCATCCATAACTCGCTTCCCAATGCCTCATTCATCGGATTTACCGGCACGCCTATATCAGCAAAGGACAAAGATACACAGGAGGTATTCGGCGAGTATATCGACATATACGATATGACTCAGGCTGTGGCAGACGGTGCTACCTGTGCCGTCTTCTATGAGTCAAGAGTAATCAACCTTAATCTTGATGAGGAGACTCTCAAGAAACTCGACGACGAATACGAACTGCTGGCAGAGGAAGGTGCAACAGACACACAGATTGAAGCCAGCAAGAAAGAGATGGCTCACATGGAGGAGATTCTTGGTGCGCCAGAGACAATCGAATCACTATGCTTGGATATCCTCAAGCACTACGAGGAGAACCGCCAGTATGAGCTTTCCGGAAAGGCAATGATTGTCGCATACTCGCGTCCGATTGCTATGAAGATATACGCAAAGCTTCTGGAATTAAGACCAGAATGGACTGAGAAGGTCAAGGTCATTATGACTGGCGGTAATAACGATCCTGAGGAGTGGCACGAAATCGTAGGTAACAAGCAATACAAGAAGGAGCTTGCCAAGAAGTTCAAGGATGATAACGATCCGATGAAGATAGCTATCGTTGTAGATATGTGGCTCACCGGATTCGACGTTCCGTCATTGGCAACAATGTATGTATACAAACCGATGTCCGGCCACAATCTTATGCAGGCAATCGCTCGTGTAAACCGTGTTTTCAAGGGCAAGGCCGGAGGTCTTGTAGTTGACTACATCGGCATAGCAAAGGCTCTGAAAGAAGCTATGCGTGATTACACCAAGCGCGACCAGGAGAAGTACGGCAATCCAAACATCAAAGAGACTGCCCTACTTAAGTTCCAGGAGAAGCTTGAGGTTTGCCGTGCGCTCATGCATGGATACGACTACTCAGCATTCAAGGAATGTACTGAGAAGGAAAGAGCCCTTATCATCAAGGGCGGTGTTAACTTCATGCTCTCCCCTGCCCGTGAAGAGGATAAGGCCAACTTCCTTAAGGAGGCTGGTCTCCTCAAGAACTCCGTAAGCTTATGCCGAAGCCTGCTGAAGGAGGATGAGAGATATGAATCCGCATTCTTTGAGACTGTCCGTACGCTACTCAATAGAATGAACAGCAAGGGCCCGATTTCAAAGGAGAAGATCAACAAGAGAATCGGCGATCTATTATGCCAAAGCGTAAAGAGTAATGGCGTAATCAACCTCTTCTCTGACATCAAGGCTGAGTTCTCTCTATTTGACGCAGCGTTCCTTGATGAAATATCAAAGATGAAGGAAAAGAATATTGCTGTCGAGCTCCTGAAGAAACTCCTTGCCGAGAGGATCAGGATATATCAGCATTCGAACCTTGTCCAGTCCCAAAAGTTCTCTGACATGCTGAACATGACACTGTCAAACTACATCAAGGGTATGATCACCAACGAAGAGGTCATCAAGAACCTTCTTGATATGGCCAAGGAGATCGCAGAAGCAGAGAATCAGGCAAATGCTCTAGGACTCAGTAAAGAGGAGAAAGCGTTCTACGATGCCCTCACCAAGCCAAGAGCGATTCAGGATTTCTACTCAAATGACCAGCTTGTGGAGATGACAAAGGAGCTGACTGATGCACTTCGCAAGAACAGGACCATCGATTGGCAAAAGAAGGAATCAGCACGAGCAGGAATGAGGAGGCTGATCAAACGATTGCTCAAGAAATACAAATATCCACCTGAAGAGGAACAGAACGCAATGGATATCGTCCTCAAGCAGTGCGAGCAATGGGCTGATGTTGAACCGGAATATGTATATAACGAATAACATTTACCATAAATGAGTTTTTGACATGGTAACTATAAATATAGATAAGCTATCTCAGGTAATCGAGGCATACAAGAAATACTTCCCGACCAAGATAAAGGATGAGATCTACAAATGGAAGGCTGTCAAGCAATTCCAGGATAACTGGCACATCGACATGGATATCTTTGCGCCAATGGTGAAAAGGGCCCTATCTAAAACAGAGAACCTGCTAACATCAGCAAACAGCTTTCCGCATAAGATGATTCTGAAGTTTGCAGAGGACAATAGTACCAAGGTAAGAAATATGTTTAGAAACCTTTTCGATGAGTCGCAAGACCTTTCAAAAAGGTTTAATGACTTCATTGCCGAAGCCGATGCGATAAAGAACGATTGGGATCCAAGTAAGGCTCATTATCAGAACACCAATTCCATCAGCACATATTTATGGCTGAAATATCCTGGGAAGTACTATATCTATAAATATAGCGAAGTAGTTAAGGCAACTGCCGTCCTTCAGGCTTCATTTAAGCCAAAGAAGGGTTATATATCGTCTGTTATATCAGCATACGAGATGTTTGATATAATTGCAGAATATATTTCTCATGATCAGGAATTGAGAGACATGCTAGATAATGTACTGACTCCTGATTGCGATATTGATAAGAACCTGCATACTATGGTTGTTGATATTTGCTTCTTTATAAGCAGATATTATAAAGAGCGCGGAGATGAGGTGGCATCCATAGAATCCTCTGAAAACAATCAAGTAAAATATTGGTTATGTGCTGTCGGCGAGAATGGCCATAAATGGGAAGAATGCTATAATAGCGGAGTAGTAAGGCTCGGTTGGGATCCTGTTGGTGAGTTGAATCAATTCGCTACAAAAGAAGACATCGTCAAGAGGCTTCAGGAAGTATATAACCGCAAGGAGTCTTTTGTTAATGATAGCCTTGCCTTGTGGGAGTTCGCCCATGAGATGAAGATTGGCGATATCATTTATGCGAAGAAAGGACGCAGCACCATCATCGGCAAAGGAATTGTTGAATCTGACTATTACTATGTCCCAGAACTGGGGACTTATATGAATGTTCGTAAAGTCAGGTGGACTGATAATGGAGAATGGACATGCAGTTCGCCATTTGCCATGAAGACGCTTACTGAATTTACGCATTATCCCGAATTCATTAAAGAAATAGAAGATCTGATAAGCGGTGGCGTACAGACGGAAAGTGATGAGGCTACAGATCATAGCACCGCCTCAGAGACTTCGTGTAAATATTGGTGGCTGAATGCGAGTCCCAAAATATGGAAGATGTCAGAATGGAAAGTGGGCGAAGAACAAGACTACACCCTTTTTAGTGAAAATGGAGGACGAAGAAGAGTTTTCCAAAACTTCCTCGATGCACAAGAAGGTCAGGTGGTCATTTGTTACGAAACAAATCCAGTTAAGAAAATTACTACCATCGCGACTGTCAGCAAGGCTTCTGACGGTGAGAAAATCTATTTCCGTAAAACAAGAACACTTTCCGACCCAGTAGACCTTGCCACAATCAAATCCATACCTGCACTGGAGAATTTAGAATTCTTATCTAATTCCAGGGGGACATTCTTCAAGGTAACCGACGAAGAATATGAGGTGATAATGGATCTGATTAGGCAGAACAACGACGATGAACTGGAGTCGCTTAATAGCCCTACCTATACTAAGACAGATTTCCTCAATGAAGTGTTTATGGAAGAGGAAGTATATGATGAACTTGTCGAACTGCTTAAGACAAAGAAGAATATAATTTTACAGGGAGCTCCTGGAGTTGGAAAAACCTTCTGCGCAGAAAGACTTGCATATTCTATCATGGGCAAGAGAGATGATAGGAGAATCAAGACAGTGCAGTTCCACCAAAGCTATTCATATGAGGATTTCATAATGGGTTACAAACCTGATGGTGATAAATTCAAGCTGAAGAACGGTCTTTTCTACAATTTCTGCATTGAAGCTACAAATAACCCTTCTGAAGATTATTTCTTCATAATTGACGAGATAAACAGAGGAAATCTTTCCAAGATCTTCGGCGAGCTTCTTATGATGATCGAGAAGGATTACAGAGGGAAGGAAGTTTCACTCGCCTACTCTGACCAGGGCTTCCATGTGCCTGAAAACGTTTACATCATAGGAATGATGAACACAGCCGATAGAAGCCTCGCGCTTATTGACTATGCACTCCGAAGGAGATTCAGTTTCTTTGATATGAAACCAGGATTTAACTCTCCAGGATTCAAGGCTCATATTAAAGCGACAAATAATTTGAAGCTTGTCAATATAATAACTCTCATAGCAGAGCTTAATTCAGATATCAGCAAGGATGACTCTCTCGGTGCAGGTTTTGAGATCGGACACAGTTATTTCTGCGGTAAGCCGGAAGCCATAACCGATTCGTTCATCAAAAGAGTCATCAAGTACGATATCATACCTACCATTCAGGAATATTGGTTTGATAATGAAAAGAAAGCAACTGAGTGGTCAAATAGGTTAATGGGAGCTATCAATGACTGAAGATAAGGGCATACTTATCCGCAATATCTACTACATGCTTGCATATGCTTTTCAAGAGCTTAAGCAAAACAACTATGAGGATATTGCCAAAGAGGATTTCGAGCATATACAGGATCTGTTTGCTGAAATCCTCTATAAAGGTGTGTCAATGCAACTCAAACAGGGACTCTACCGCGAATATGTTCAGCAGCAAGACACTCTGCCGCTGATCAAAGGCAAGGTGGACATAAACGGTACAATCAGGGCAAGAATACAAAGGAAGCAGTTAGTCAGTTGTGAGTTTGACGAATTAAGTGAAGACAATACCCTTAACAGAATTCTCAAATCAACGATGGAGATTCTAATCGGCAATGAGTCAGTCAAAGCTAAAAGAAAGTCTGCGTTAAGATCCTTGCTTCCCTTCTTTTCCAATGTTGCGAGCATCAACCCTAAATCAATCAATTGGAGCATGCTAACCTATAAACGCAACAACCGGAGCTATAGAATGCTGATGAACATATGCTATTTTATCGTTGACGGCACGTTGTTATCAACGGAAAAAGGAAGCTACAAGATGGCAACTTTTTCAGACGAGCACATGAACCGCTTATTTGAGCGATTTGTCCTTGAATACTATAGAAAGCACCACAAAGACATACAGGCCAACTCCGAGAAGCTAAGCTGGGATATAGATGATGACAAACCGGTAAGAGGAATCGAATTCTTGCCTTCAATGCAAACGGACATAGTATTAAGAAAAGGTGATAGGGCTCTAATTATAGACACGAAATACTACGGAGAAATTCTTAAAGGTAAATTTGACAAGAAGGCAGTAAGCAATGCCAACATTTATCAGATCTTTACCTACGTAAAGAATATGGACACAAACAACACCGGCAAAGTCTCCGGAATGTTGTTATATGCAAAGACTAAAGAGGAATTCTCTGAACCGGTGGACACTAGCATTAGCGGCAACAGAATATTGGCATTCACGCTCGATCTTAATCAAGCGTTCAATAACATAAGTAAACAACTTGACTCATTCATAGAATACATTTAATATGGCAAGATTTGCTAAAGGAGATAGTGTCACATATGTTGAGACAAATGAATCAGGCGTCATAGTAGAGGTTTATGCACCTTACCGTGGCAAGCAGCAGTATACAGTCAGATGGATAAACTCAGGCGAGACAACTGATGTTCTAGAATCGCGTCTTGAGCCAGAAAGAAAGCTCGAAAATGCCTTTGATATGATACAGGCGGGCATTTACAGTGCGTTCGTAGACTTTGCACGACTGAATACCCAGCACAAGATTGAGAACACCAGTGTCAATACGATATCGTCGCTCAAGGCATCGAGAACTATCTTCAAGCCGTATCAGTACAAGCCGCTTCTTAAGTTCTTGAATTCAGACTCAAGAAGAATCCTTATAGCTGATGAGGTGGGATTGGGTAAGACAATCGAAGCAGGCCATATAATGCTTGAGCTGAAGGCAAGGAAGGAATTGAACAGTGCCATTATCGTTTGTCCTAGTTCGCTCCAGGATAAGTGGAAAGACGAACTTGAGATGCGTTTTGATCTGCATTTCAAGACCTATGAACACAAATCTGACTTCATTGCTGACATTGAAGCCCACCGTCCTATATTCGGTATTCTCACATACGAGAAGATCAGGACCTCTGGCGCGAAGGATCTGGGGGACATTCTTGAAGCAAACCAGATTATGATTGACCTTGTGGTATGTGATGAGGCCCATAGGATGAGGAATACAGGAACTGATACTTTTGACGGAGCAAAGAAGTTCATGGCTGCTGCACGTTCCGCCATCTTCATGTCGGCGACACCGATCATGTTGCATGAAGGAAACCTCTTTACCCTACTCCACCTTCTGGATCCGGATCAGTTCAAGTCAGAAGATGTGTTCCGTAACCTCATGAATGCTAACAAGCCATTCGTCGCAGCAATTTCCGAACTCAATGCGAAGATGCCGTTCAAAGAGATAGCCGAGCGACTTCTGGAGTCCGAACTCCGTTACGAATACAAAAGCAGCGGTGAAGAGGAATTTGAATGGACCGCTGTGTCAGTGAAGGATGACTATAAGGAGAACCCGCTCTTTAACAAGATCATTAATGATCTCAATACGCTTGAAGAGACTGACCAGAACAGAGTCAACATCCAGTATGACATATCATCCATCAGCTTGCTGAACAATATCTTCTCGCGTACTACAAAAAGAGATGTAACAACCGACTGGAGTCAGGCAATCCGTAAACCTCATACCATAACAATCGAACTGAATGAGTATGAACAGGATTTATATGACACCTATCTCATAGATAAGTGTGCTGAAAAAGGACAGACTGTTGCTGATGCAAACCCTCTTTTCCTTTCTAGCATTAAGAAGACATTAGCCAGCAGTGTTATTGCCAATACCACAGATTGGGAAGGTAAAATAAGCATTCCGTATGATTCAAAATACGAGGCTCTTAAGGAGATCATCAAAGATGTGGTGAAGAATCAGGGCAAGAAGATGATCATCTTCGCAACTACAATCAGAACGCTGTATTATCTACAGCATAGGCTCATGCTTGACAAAGAGAGCGCATTGCTGATTTATGGAGGTGTAAAGGAAAGGACTAATACTGTCAAGCAGTTCCAGAACAGTAAGAGCATCAATATACTTCTTTCTTCTGAAGTCGGAGGTGAGGGTCTTGATATGCAGTTCTGCGATACTATCGTAAATTATGACTTGCCTTGGAACCCAATGGTTGTTGAGCAGCGAATCGGACGTGTGGACCGTTTTGGTCAGAAATCTGAGTTCGTCTATATATACAACATTCTGGTAAAGGGAACACTGCAGGAGAAGATATATGGTAGGCTCCTTGACAGAATCGGTATATTCCGTGAGTGTATTGGCGACATAGAGGTTATCCTCGACCGCTTCCTGGAAAAGAACAATGTCAGGGGCGTGGACTTTGTAAACTATCTTGAGAAGGAGGTAGACGATCCATCTCTGACTGAAGAAGAGGTCAACAGGAAGCTTGAGAGCATCAGCAAGGCAATGGAACAGGTGAAACTCGATGTAGAGCAACTTACCAAAGGCCTCACTGACAGCCTTACCAATGACATGTACTTCAAGGAGGAGATCAGCAGAATCAAGAATCACAACAGATATATAACTGAAGAGGAACTGATCAACTATGTCAACAGTCTTATCGCCAATGAGCTGAAGACAGTACGTCTAAAGAAAGAGGACGATTTTGTATATAAACTGATTCTCCAGAAGAGTGACTCCAAGGCACTCAGTAACTTCCTGATAAAGTATAAGCCAGAGAAGACTGATGTCAACTATTCTGAATTCCTGAACTTTGTAAGGGAAGAGACTGAGATTATCATAACCTTCAATCAGGAGTATGCTTTTGAAAACAAGGAAATCCAGTATATCAATTCGTACCATCCTTTGACTCTTGCCATTACAGAATATTATAAGAAGGAAACCCAGTCTAAGGGTAACACCTTCAAGTTGGCGCTGAAGAAAGACGATATTGATATACCTTGTGGTCAGTATATAATGGGCATATATCTTCTTGATATAAAGAGGGAGATATTCCATACAATCAAGCATGCACAGCATCTGATACCTATCGTGTTCGATTGTCAAATCGGGGACTTTATAACTGATAATGACATATGTGAGCAAATCTTTTCTGCCTCACAAAGCCGCTCAGAGATTATCAACGACCTTGTAACAAGCAATACTTCAATACCTCTTCAGATGGCCTTTAACGAACGAATCACAGAGGTTCAGGACAAGTATAAAAGCGATTATACAATCAGGACAGAATCCAATAAGATGGTGCTTCGTCAGCGAATCAAGTCACAGTATGAGAAGCGAATCAGAAATCACCAGATGAGGATTGAGTCATACCAGTACAGTTTTGATACGAATAAGCAGAAGCTTATACCGGCATTGAAAGGTCAAATCAGGAAGTGGGAGGAAGAGCTTCAGGCAGAGCTGAATGAACTGGATCGTTCAAAGATTGCAATTAACCCCAGCAAGTTAGTTTCACTAAGCGTAGTTATAGTTAGATAATGTCAGAGTTCATAAACATAGGTCTAGACTTCGGTACACACCAGACTAAGGTTTGTATAGAAGACTCGACGGACCCACGAAATATAACATATAGGTTTCTCAAGTTCTTTGAAGGAACTAAAGATGAGACTTACTTTCTGCCATCCATCGTACAGATCAATGAGGATAATACTGTAACATATGGACGACTGGACTATGAAACAGTAAAACGAGCTCATGGAGAGGTGAAAAGAGAGCCGAAACCTGTACTTGTCTTACCGGAAAAGCCTCAGAAGGAGAAATATCCTGAAAGGCCCAAAGAAGAAAAAGTTTTAACATTCGAAGAATTTAAAGAGAAGAAGGATCACGAAGCACGTGAGGCAAACTCAAAGAAATCTCAAAAGAAGCTATCGACTCAGGCTTTGAAAAAGATGCTTCTTAAATTAACAAACATAGATTTAGAACTGAATCAGCTTCGTTCTGAATACGGTTCTTATGTCAAAGAGGCGGAGAATCGTATCCGCCACCAGCATAAAAAGAACATAGAGATCTGGACACGAGAAGCAGAAAAGGTTGATAGACGCAACAAAGAGAGACTTTCTTCATGGGAGAAAGAATGTAAAAGGTTAAAAGAGAAGCACGAAACTGATCTAAAGAACTGGTTCAAACCTTTAAGTCTTATCAGCAAGAATATCTACCGATACTTTAAGATTGCTTCTTTCTCTAAATCTTACACATGGGAAAGGGAAATTGATTCCATCAAGGTCTCTATCATGTATCTTGCGTATGTCCTGTTTCAGATATATAAAACCGTAGATAAAGACTCTACCGTACAGATGGGAATACCACAGAGCATCAGCGACACTGCGCATTCAAGGTGGCAGGTCAATAATGCAGACAGGATATTCTACTCTGCCTACAGGATGTATAAATACTTTGACAACGAGGAAGAATTCCTCAAGGCAAAACTTCCTGATCTGCTTGAGATCGCCGGACGCGATTTTACAGAGCCAGATTATGAAACAGAACCAGGACTTCTTGTCCTTCCGGAAGCCTTCGCCAGTCTGATAACATTGACCAAAGAAGGAAAGATCAGCCGTGGACTTACACTATTGATGGATATCGGTGGCGGTAGTACGGACATCTCATTATTCAATGTTATCGAGAAACGAGGAGAGTATGTTCCGAATATCTCTCACATTCTTTCAGTTCACAAAGGCCTGAATCACCTGTTCAGACTTTATGTAGAAGACAATGAGGACATGACCATTGAAGATGCTAGGAACGTCTTCCAGAAAAACCCAGATGACTTTGAGGACTATATCTTTGCCTTCAGGAAGGAACTTGCAAAGGAAATTCAGGACAAGATATACTTTCCATTGATAGAAGTGGCAAAACGTTCTGGAATTACCATAACTCAAATTAAGGATGCGTTATATACGCGACCTGTTATTTACACTGGTGGCGGAGGTGTATACGATGCCTTTATTGACACCATGTATGTCTTCACTGATCCGATGAGTATGTCAAAAGACTTCGTCTCACTTAAGAACATCACTAACAAGGATTTGACTGATGAAGAATTATCAATCCTGTCAGTATCATACGGTCTTTCTGTCCCTCAGATGAGAGAACCGGAAATGACTCCACTTGCCAAATTGTTTGAACACATAAAAATGGTATCAGAGGGCCACAATCAGTATGAGCACGGTATCTCTGATGTAGAATAACATCGCCATATGGATCAGCCGAAGATTGAACGTATGCTGAGACTCATGAAGTTGATGTCCGGCAATGAGAATTACACGATTACGGAGTTGAGCAAGAAGCTTGACATGTCATATCGTACTGTGTATCGCTATATCGAGACCTTCAAGGCATCTGGCTTTGTCGTGAACAAAGTCAGGACCAATGTATATAAGATTGGCAAGATGCCCCGTTCTCATGTGGACATGAAGAATCTTATCTACTTCTCTGAAGAGGAAGCATACATCATCAATGACATCATAAACGGTCTTCATGACAGCAATCAGCTCAAGAGTGGCCTGATGAAGAAGCTTTCAGCGATTTATAGCTGTACAAGTATTGCCGACTACGTTCATTCAGCCGAGACATCGGTCAAAATCGAGAAGCTCGGCCAGGCGATCAGAGAGAAGAAGAAGGTTATCCTCAAAGCCTATGAGTCAGCAAACTCACAAGAGATAAGCGACAGGTTTATCGAACCGTTCGAGTTCACCACAAACTGCCTCGATATCTGGGCATATGACATCGAGAAATGTGAGAACAAAGTGTTCAAGATTTCCAGGATCGGTGAAGTAGTGATAATTGATGACGTGTGGAACCATACTGAAAGACATCAGAAGAGCATCACTGACTGCTTCCGCATCAGCGGCTTCGTTCAGACCCCAGTCAAACTCGAACTAAGCATCAGAGCCAAGAACCTCCTTCTTGAGGAATATCCTCTCGCAGAAAAGGATATAAGGAATGTAGATAGGAAATGGCTTCTGGAGACAAAGGTAAGCGGAATGGAAGGCGTAGGGCGTTTTGTCATAGGCTTGGCCGGCGATATCAAGGTCATTGACTCCCCTGAACTCAATGCATACATTCAGGACTTCTATACAAGGCATTTAAGTAAATTCATCAAATAGCCCACACTGATGGCAAAGAAGAAATACATAAGCACTAAGGAGGTGGTAAGGATTACAGGCCTTTCCACCAATGAGGTTTATGCGTTGATACATGAAGGTAAGCTCAAGGCACACAAAGCCCCCAAGAGCGGCTGGAGAATTGAGGAGTCACTCCTTTATGACATGTTCCCTGATATCAAGCCGGAATCTATAGCAATCGTTCCGTCTTCAGAGCCTGAAACGGAGGCACGAAAAGAGATAGCGACTCAGTTCATTTCTGACCGGGAACATTATGAGTTCCTTATAGAAAATATTAAGGCAGCCAGGTCCACCGTACACATATCTACAGCCAATCTGAAACGCTTCAGTCTGGGTGAAACAGAAGCGAAGGCCACCTCTGAGTCATTCCTAGATGTCCTTGAATCTCTAGTAGACTCTGGCGTAGAAATCAGGATCATATGTTCATCACCTTCCAGAGGTTTTCTTGAAGAAATGTCCGGCCATGAAAGTCTGATGGAGAATCCGCATTTCCATTTTAAGACCTGCAGAAGGTGTCACATGAAAATGGTGGTAATTGACGGAACCATCCTTTACGTCGGTTCAGCAAATATTACAGCTGCAGGTATGGGACCTCGAATCAGTTCAAGAAGAAACTTCGAAGCTGGCATCATAACAAGTGATGCAAATCTTGTAGAACAAGGTATCGACATTTTTGAGGAGGCATGGTCGGAACGTACATGCAAGCAATGTTACTATAGACAGGAATGCAGTCTTTAACACACAAGTAGACTTATGAGAACTATGAGCTCTAACATAATACTTGACAGGCAGGAGGGATCGATCACATTCGTTGTCGATCGTGATTTACCGGAACCGCAAGACCACGTAAAATCTATACAAACGATAAATGAAGTCGCCGATGTAATACTTAGGGACTGTAACGACATGTGTAATAACCCTGTCGTATATGCGACCAGCAAATGCGACCTGGGATTATATAACATTGGCCCGGACACCTTCTTCCAGACTCTCATTAAAGCATATGCAGAGCACAGGCCTGTCGTGATCAGTCCGGACATGATCTGGTGTCTTATCTGTCAGGGATTCAGCCACCATGTCAACCTTGACCCAGAGAAATATCGTGACAAGCTAGTGTTTCACCAGGGGAAGAAGACACTTGAAGTACGGCGCTACGCAGAGAAAGACTTTACTCCTGAACAGTGGGAAGACATCATCAGGGAATTCACTGTGATGGTAGATGAGAAGACAAAAGGATCTGTCGCATCCGCCATTGTCACAGATTTCTCTACTACGACCTCAGTAGAAGCGATATCATCACGCATCACTCTGCTTGATACAGTAAAAGCATATTTCGAGTTTGTCGTGCAGATGATGATATGCGGAATACCTCATATCACTCTTAAGGGCACTCCAGAAGACTGGCAGAAGATTGCTGATAATGTTCAAGAGTTCAGGCAGTTCGACCTAGACTGGTGGATAGACTCTCTCTCCCCTATTCTTGAGGAGTTCGTAAAGACGGCAAACGGATATCCTGATCCGACTTTCTGGAAGAGTATCGTAATGACATGGAGAACTGACCTTATACGAGGTGGAGGTTGTGGGCCCTCTCTCGAAAAGCCCACAATGGTAGACGGATGGTTCCTGAAGTTCTTCCCATACTGCGATGATGGTCGCACTCCTGATAAGGTATCAATCGAAGAGTCAATGCTTCCAGAGACTGTCTCTGTTCCTTTCAAGCTTATCAAGAGTGATGGGCTTGGAAATGTCCTCGAAGAAATCAAGATGAAGATGACAGCCGGAATGATCGGAGTAAACGAAGATAAGGACACTTATGCTCTGACACCGCAGTTCGGATGGTTCATCAGTAAGGACGATTCAGAAGAGAATATGCTAGAAAATCTGAAGGAAGAAGCAGAGATAGGCCACATACATATGAAAGTGGAAAAGGTGCCAGAGATTCTTAAGAACCTGACATACATAAACATTCTCAGACTTGACTTTACTGATAGAGTAGTACTTCCTGAATGGATGGATGCAATAACCATTGATACTTTCATTATATCTGGAATAGTCACAAGAAAAGACAAGGACGCAATCACGAAACGTTTCCCTAACTGCACATTCTATTAAAAAAAACAGCACACTCGGACTCAACTGTGCCGTGATTAGGCACATAACCCATATATCTTTGCATAAAGGAAATCCACTGAGAAATGAACATAAAAGATTATTTTGAATGGGACGAGTACATGTGCACAGGCATAGACCCGACTGGCGGAGGCCTCGGGCCAGACTTTGATCCGGAAACTGGTAGATACCTTGATGATATTGAGGAAGAGGAGGAGGCAGCTACAGCAGCTGCTAAAGCAGCCGCTCAGAGAGAAAATGTACTGGCAAAGGTGCCGTACAGCACATCTCCTGAGGAACTGCATAGGATGAGGAAACTCTCCAAGACCGGTCCTCGGTATCTGTTCTTTGACACCGAGACAACCGGTCTTCCCTACTATGACAATATCTCAGCAGAGGCAGCTCCAGACAACTGGCCAAGACTTGTGCAGTTAAGCTGGATCATAACAGACGCAGAGGGTAACATCACAAAGGAGATGAACAAATTTGTCATACCTGATGGCTTTGTAATACCTGCTGATGCAACAAAGATACACGGCATATCTACTGAGTATGCCGAATTTTGGGGTGAAAGGCTTGAACGAGTGCTTCACGTATTCAACAAGTCTCTCAGGAAGGTCGACTATATCATCTGTCACAACACATGGTTTGACTTGAACGTCATTTACGGAGAGATGAAACGTCTGAACATCCCGACTACCATCATAGAGAAGAAGGCATATTGCACAATGGTATCCGGTACAGATCTATGCGCCATTGAATGGGAGGGTCCAGGTTATAAATGGCCGACGCTTCAGGAGCTGCACAAATATCTCTTCCGCAAGGAATTCAGCGACGCTCACGATGCTCTGGCTGACGTGAAGGCCGTTGCAAGGTGCTTCTGGGAGATGAGGGACAGACGTTACATTTAATCTCTGGTGCCATGAAGATGACAGACGAATACATCAGACGTCACACTCTGAGAGTCAAAGGTCCAGAACATGACTCAAAACCTGGCATTAGGCATACTCGACGTAGAATTGTCAGTAGAGAATATGTAATCATAATGTGTTCATTGCCTCTTCTCCTTGTAGGATTTAGCATTCACGAGATGATAGAGAGGAAGAAGGCCATACAGGAAAAGCTATACTGGGAGGAATATTATGCAAACAGAAAATACGAGCCGGTAGATACCTATCAATACTATAAGAAGGAGGACGAGAAGCCATATGATCCCCAGGCGGATCCGTTATCTCGTCACTACACCGCACCTGCATATAGGACAGGATCGAAGAACCCTGGGAACATAAGAAAGAACTATACGCCGTACCAACAAGGATACTGGGATGGATACGAGGAAGGGTACGACGACAGAATCCAGGGAATGGGATATGGATACAAGTATGATTGTGACGGGGAATCATATGAATATCAGCAAGGATATGTCATAGGTTACAAAGAAGGTTTCACAGAAGGTTGGGAAGATTATGAGGCATTTGGAGACTGAGGATTAATTTAACACTGTAAATTTGTAAGGTTATGAAACGTAAGATGATTATCGAGGTCAATGACAGACCTGACACATGCCCAAAATGTGGCGGAAAGGTTGTAGAGATCGTATATGGAGAGCCAACACAGGAGACATACGAGCGTTCACTTGAGGGCGATTTCATCCTTGGTGGATGCTGCATCAATGTAGATGATAACGGCCAGCAGATGGATCCGCAGTATGGATGCATAGAGTGCGGCATGCAATTCATCGTTAAACAGTAATTGAGTCACAAATACTCAACTCATATAGATCTTGTATGATATAATTAATCAACTAAATAACAGGCATTATGGAAAACAGTAGAGGACTTAAGCTGGTAGTACTGCTCGTAGCGCTGCTGGCTATCTGGAACACTTATCGCATTGAGACCGTCGACGGAGGGTCCATTCTTGACTTCCAGAGCGACAGCCTGGATGTGGCAGAGGACGACGTATTCGGCCGCATCGCCATTCTTGAGGAGCAGGTAGCAGAACTTCAGAACACCGTCGTGTCCCAGCAGAGTATGATAGAGCGTCTGTCTTCTAACAGACCATCTACAGGAAGAAGCTCTTCTTCCAATCAGACTAGAACAGCACCGAAACCTAAAGTAGAAGCTAAGGTGAGAGTGGAGAACAGGTATGTACAGCATGAGACTAAACTGCCTCAAGCAAAAGCAGGCTGCACAGGAGTGGTCGTCATAGAGGTGAAGATGAACTCACTCGGAATGGTAGGTTCAGCGACTGTGGCATCAGGAACAACAATTACTGACGAGGATGTGCTGTACAGCTGCAAGGAGGCTGCGCTCAAGACGGACTTCGCGTATAATCCAGAAACAAGGACATCAATCGGAACTATTACATATACTTTCAACTAAGATACCGTCAAGGAGAAGACCAAGACACTCAAGTCGCAGATGAGGGTATTTCTTGGATATATTGATTATCTTTGCAATACTGATAGCAGGTGATCCTGCCACCCATAAATTCCTACCTCAGGCATCCGAAAGGGTGCCTGTGCTATTTTTCTAAATGGTAAATTCCGTATCTTTGCGCCCCTTTATGCCAAGAACCTATACCATATCTCCTGATGTCTTCCTCGTCGTACTCAAGGATGAGGATGGGAATTCATATAGCTGCACCCCGGCTGATACCATCGAGCTTGACGGATACACGATAGAGGTTCCAGGCATCTATGACTGGTATCTGTACTTCAATACCTACGCCGAATGGACCAAGCACCGCATGGACGAAAGGTTCAAGGCGAAGATATTCCACCGTAAAGGAAAGCAGCTTGCCAAGGTCATGAGGATGCAGATGATTCCAGAAGACGAACTCTTCTACTACAGGTCAATTGACGATGACAGTGGTGTTATCCTTAAGAGAAGCCGTATCAAAAGGAAGGATACTTATACAGAGTCAGACAGTCTTCAACTTGCACTCCCCCTTCATCAAGAAGCACCTTGAATCGATTTTATATAAATATATGTTTCTATAAAAGCGAACACAGAGAAAGGCAACTCGGGCATTACGCTCGGGCTGCCTTGGGAGATAGAGGTTCACGTCATCCCGACGCTCCTCAGTGCCGATCGGCTAGCAAGGTCCGGCAGAAACGCCGGGAGGAACGGCGACCCGGCTATTCTTCAGCCAGGTCGCGTATCTTGTTCACGATGATGTCGAAGCCTTTGTGTTCAACACCTTCTTTGTCAGTCCAGTTGTTTGGAGCGAGCTTTCCTGTGATGAGGACTTCCTGTCCCTTCTTCAGAAGATCCCAAGGGATGGTCTGCTCGTTGTCATCGAACTCCTTCTTGAAGATGATGCAGCTGAGGAAGATGGTCTTCTTGTCTGCTCCTACGAAGTTCTTCGCGAGGTTGAAGCGTGCGAATGTCTTGTTCTCGTTAGGAGTCACGTCGGCTGTAAGTCTGCCGGAAATCTGGATGTAGTTGTTAGGATTCATTTTGATTGAATTTAAGGTTGGTTCAACTTAATTTACGGATGCCGCAATAGTACCTGAGGACAAAGGCTCAAGGAGACCGCAAGGAAAATACTACCCCGCAGGGCGTGGAGATTTTCATTCGGGACCACCGGATCGAGGCTCACATCTGAGCCGACGAGTCCTTTAACATGAAGTCAGAAGGAAAGTACCTTTGCGTCCGGAAATAAGGGAAACCGGCCTGTCAATCACGAATCCTTCTACAGCCTTCCGGCTTACTGCAATGTGATTCCAGAGTCAAGACGCACGCCTGATGTAGAAGAACCGGAGCAGACCGGCATCTTCCCCTGCGCCATCGGAAGGAGTTGACAACAAAGCACCCTTGCAGGATCCTGAAGGAGTTCACAGGTTATAAAGCAGAAGCCGCCTGCAACAGAGGCAAAGAGTTGAACCAGGCGAGAATCGTGAATAAGGCATGACCTCGCCAAGCAAGCGAGGCCACGCCATCCTCCCGGTGGCTCTGTCGGATCTAGATGACCTGAAAGTCATCCTCGTCGGGTATGACCGCCAGACCTCCCCAGGTGCCGTGGAGCTGCCCGATGCCGTCGATGTGTTCGACAACGCCTTCGGCTCCGTCGTACGTTCCGTCTTCACCCTTGAGGTGGTAGATCCTGATTCTGTCTCCGATCTTTACTTCCATAACTCTTTAAGATTGTAAGGTTAAACTCTCGGCAGAAACCACTGCCTTATCAATTCGTCATCTATACGGACTCCCAGCTTGTCAGGACTCTTATCCTTTGTCTGTTTCCATGGAGAGCCCTCTGCCGTGTGGGGAGCGCAGAGAACTCCGGCAGAAGTCCATGCGAACCTCTTGAAGCATCTCCTGATGAACTCGAACCTGTCAGGGCACTCCGTCCTGAGCATGTCATGCTCGACCTGTCCGTTTCCGGCATTCTTCTTCAGATGCTTGTAAGCTCTGGGGAACACCGGGCCGTACTGCCATACCTGAGGATGCTCCTCCAGGAGCCTCTCCCCTTTGGTGGCAAGCCAAACCCCGTAGGCATTGTAAAGGATCGTCTGTATCTGTGAGCCGTTCAGACTGACGTCATGCGTACAGGCCATCCACTGCAGTGCCTTTGCCACCAACACGCTGTCCAGACCAACCTTAACGACAGGTTCCTTCGCCTCATTCTCCCACGGCAGGTCTTCCTCATCACTTACAGGGACAGACGGGAGTGAAGCGTCCTCCTCCTGGATACGCTTCATGATGGCCTTGATGCTGATCGGGCTTTCAGGCATACGGCTCCGTCTGAGGCGGCGACGTTCAGCCTCCTCACGTCTGGCCTTCTCCTCTTCGCTGAACTTGACACCCATCTTCACCATCACTCTCTCCGCGATGAGGTCGATGAGTCTGTCATCCATTATCTGATTGATGTAGTCTCCCACCGGGAGTCCGGCTGCTGCATCTGTGTGATTTCCTGTACGCATATCGTCATGTATTATCTGATATATACTTCTGTATTAAAGTGTAGATAAGAGGGCGGGGCCTCAGGCCCCTACCCTCTAGAATCCCTTGAATGTATCCGGTGGAAGATCGTCATCTTCGTCCACGGAAGTCTCCACCTTCTTCTGCGGCGCGGCCGTATCATACGGTCTGATATTGCCGATTATCGGGCTGTACTTGCCTAGCTCCTCCTTGGAGATGCCGAAGCGTTCCCTGTTGGCCTTGCCCACGTTCGCCTTCACGAAGTGGGTGTTGCCGTACTGGTTGTTGCTTGTCTCACGGATGAAGACATCAAGCATCGCCTTGGGCTGTCCCGAGCGTGTCTGGGACATGTAGATAGCCGGATTGGCATTTACTGGAATCACGATGCACTCCTGTCCGTCCACCACTGTGTACTGAGCTGCGATGAGTGCCATAAGGTCGATCTGACCGATGAATGAATTACTGTTCATAGCTACGATATTGTCATTATGGTTATTACTACTTCACTGAAAAGCGTCTTGTCGGCTTTGTCGTCTCCAGGTACTTGGCGTACCCTGCCGGATCATCCTCCAGGAATGCCTTCGCGTTGAACTTCTGAGACACCTTGGTGTTCTTCCACTGGGCCATCACCGTTCCTGTCGGAGAGACGAGGGTTTCTGCATCTCCCATGTAGATCTTGATGCGGTCCTCAAGGTAGGACTTTGAGTTCTCCAGAGCGGATATCTCATTGCTGATAGTCTTGAGGTTGTTATAGACATCGATGAGTTCAGCGTCAGCCTCTACGGTCTCTCCTATCGTCGCTGTCGGATGCTTCAGAAGGGTGTCTTCCGAATTCAGGTCATCCGGTGCGATTCCGCCGCAGACGTTGATGAGCCAGAAGTGCTCTATCGCTTCCACGAGGGCCTTGTAGAACTCCGGATTGAAGTCGAACTCCTTGTATCCGAAGTTAAGCCTAGGATAGGACGATATCCATGCTACCGCACCTTTCTTCACGCCCATCACTCCCATCTGATACTGAAGCTGGCAGTACCAGTACACCGGGAAGTCCTCCGGATCCACAGCCACCGAGGTGGTCTTGCATTCAAGAATCCTGAGGTTCTTCTTGGTATGCTTGGCTCCGTCCTCGTAGTAGAGTCTGTCGGGAGATACCCTGAGGTAGTCATGCTTGGTGTCAGCGGCTATCCAGTCACCTGCCGAGTCTTTCCTTACCTGAGCTCCGGTCCTGGCAGCGAACATCGTCACCACTGCAGGCTCCATGTGGTGTCCAAGCTCCATAGCCTCATTTGAAGGTATAGGACCGTCTACTCCGGTCTTTCTGCGCCACAGGCTGTAGGGAGTGTCGAACTTGTTCACTCCCATGATCGTTCCAGCCTCTGAAGAGCCGATGCCCTTCTTTCTTTCGTCCAGCCACTCCTCGTGAGTAGCCGGTTTGATTACTCTGTATGCCATATCGGTATGTATTTATGATTTCTTGCCTGACTGCTTGAGGAGAAGATCGAGATCCTCATCCGAGATTGTGTACTTGAGACGGATCTTCTTCGAGATGGTCTGTGCGTCATCCTTGAGCGATGCCGTGAACGCCACTGCCGACTTCCATGAAGGACTCTTGCTTGTCAGAGCCGGAAGTGCAGGGACTACCGCCGGCTGCGACTGGGTCGACTGCACCGGTGCGTCGTACTTTGTGACATCCTTCTCGAAGTAGACATCCGCTCCGACTCCGAGGGCCTTTGCCGCCACGCTGATCGCATCCGTATAGGCCTTCTTGTAGGCGTCATCGTCAAGGTACGGCACCAGAACCTGAGTTCCGTTCTCGTACTTCCTCTCGTGGGAGATGAGCTTGTTTCCACCGTTTCCGTAGATCGGCTTGCTCCACTCTCCGTCCTTCTTGACGAACAGGTAGATGTCCACGAATACCGCCACATCGGAGTTCTCGTCCACCTCTGTCCAGGTCTTGATGACCTCGGTGTACCATCCAAATCCTACCGGTCCGAAGACCTCGGTAAGCTTCTTGATTCTCCACATCGGGTTGATATCGCTCTTACCCTTGAGTCGTCCTGCCTCGATGGCCTTCTTTGCCTCTGCCGGCACGCTTCTCATTCTCTCATAGATCGAGAGATTTCCGTTGTCCTGCTGGACCTGCTTGTTATTCTCCATATCTTTTAAGGATTAATGATTGAACGTCAGTTCATCACTTCGGCCTTCCCTATCGGGACCAGGCTGTGATGTTGAGCAGACAGAAGGTGAACGGAGTAAACGGACAAGGCAGTCAAGGGAAAATCGATGCTCCGAATGGAGTGTCTATTTTGCTGAAGACAGATGCGAACGCGTGAGCATGGTGCATTGGGAGATTCACGCCGTTACATACCTTCGCGACACATCACGACTGTACCGATTGGCACAGGCTATTCTCAATTATTCACTATCTTTGTCCTAACTTATCAGAAGCCTATGAAGCCTGTCATTGAAATATGGAAGAAAGGGAGATTCACGTATAAGAAGATCGTGTCAGACCTTTTTACACGAATCATAAAGGACGCATCACGCAATGCCATACGATTCATTGAGAACACTAACTATACGACATTCCTTTATGGTGAAAGGCAGATGAACTCAATTCTCGCACCTGCATTCCACAAACATACCGATGCAATGGTATTAGAATATCCTTCTACCAGAAAGATTGGTTCTAAGAATCACAAGGCGCGTGCAGATTATTACTGTTATTGTCACGACGGCTCAGGCAAAGGGTACAGATTGTTTGTCGAACTGAAGAGCAACTGGCAGAGACTCCCACTAAGTAAAGGTTTCAACAAAGTCAATATTGAATTGTATAACGAAGCCTGTAATCAGATCAAGGGGCTTATCAATGAAATCAGAGGCAAGAACAAAGCATTTTATAGTGGTGAATCAATCATTCGTGCCAGCATGATATCTATTGCATTATACACTCCTGGTACTTATGATAAGGAGATTGACTTTGATGAGGTCATAAAGGTTGCTGCCAATGACTTTACTTACGACACTCCTGAAATGGATTGTAACTTCATCGGATTATGGAAGATAGATGAAGTAACAAAGAAGGAATTACGTAAACATAAAGAGTGGGAGAATGACAACTACACCTTGCATGGCATCTTATATGTCTGCCACATCATGAAACCATACGACAGAAACAACAAGAAGTAATTTGAAATCACTAATTCTACTTGTTATTCAAAACATGTAGGAATTCTTTAATTTGCATGATCATAAAAATCATGCATATGGAACTTATCATCAAAGAAGGTGACATCACCTACATCAAGTCATTAGATAGGTATGCCTCACCAGAGGAGATGCTCATCGGAGCTTATGAACTGATCTCAAAGGTTTACTCACAACAAGCAGTCATCGAAGCGTACTACCGGACGGATCCGGACACAATGGGCATCCGAAACGATTAATTTTCTTCACTTTAGGGCAGCTGGATATCAGATTATGATTATCTTTGCAGCCCTAAAATTCAAAAGACATGACAAAGATTGAGATAGTTAAAGAGGTGTCAAAGAGCACCGGCATCGAGGGCAACACAGTGATGGCTGTAGTGGAAGGATTCATGACTGCTGTCAAGGGTTCAATGGCCAAGGGTGAGAACGTTTACCTTAGAGGCTTCGGTACATTCGAGGTGAAGACTAGAAAGGCAAAGACCGGTAGAAACATCACAAAGAACACAACAGTTGTGATTCCTGAGCACAAGGTCCCTACCTTCAAGCCATGTCCTGACTTCAAGAGCCAGGTGAAGTAAGGAAACCAGACAGTGTCGGACAGAAATCGAGTAGGAGGAAAACAAAAGTAGATTTTCCTCCTACTTTTGTTTTCCGACCTCCCACACCACCGTACATGCGGGTCCGCATACGGCGGTTCCTTATCTACAATGATACTTTTCGTAGTATCCCAACAATGACGGATAGCCTGCTCGCGCGAGATTTCTATTGCTCGCTGCGACTTCCATAAAGCTACCTGCCGCTGCCCAATATCCCTTGCTCGTATTACCCCATTGATATGCCCGCCATTGCGGTATTCCGCATTTGATAAGATTGTGCACACGCGTCTTAGGGAGTTTCCAACTTTTCCATATACACATACGGATGCGACGATTCAGCCATTTACCGATGGCTGTTAGATTTTCCCGTGCATCTGCATATTGGAAGTAGCTGACCCAACCGCGTATCACGTTATGCAATGCCTTCTTGCGTTGTTCATAACCCATTCCATTACTCCTTGAGGTAAGCTGTTTCAGTTTGAGCTTGAGCTTTGCAAGTGGTTTCGCATGAATGCGAAGCCTTCAAACACCGCCACTCGCTTTATAAAATGAGTGTCCGAGGAACTTTATATCCCTCACACTGCACGCAACGGTCTTTTCGCGGTTAACTTTGAGATGGAGTTTCTTTTCTATGAAGTTAGTGATGCTCTCTTTGACGCGTTCCGCTGCTCTTGGAGTCTTGCAGAAGATTACGCAATCGTCGGCATAGCGTACAAAAGGATGTCCGCGTTTCTCCAACTCCTTGTCAAGTTCGTTAAGAACGATGTTACTGAGGAGTGGACTGAGTGGACCGCCTTGCGGTGTACCTACACTGCTTTCCTGCACTATACCATTGACCATTACACCCGCTTTAAGATACTTATGTATCAGCGATATTACTCTACCGTCCTTGATTGTAAAGGATAGTAGGCGCAATAGGAAGCTATGGTTTACGGTATCAAAGAACTTCTCCAAGTCAAGGTCTACGCAATATGTATAGCCTTGGTTGAC
>JAFYLU010000003.1 GCA_017550025.1 Bacteroidales bacterium
GTGCCTGCGCGAACAGCCCATAAGCATTGCCAGAATCATCAGCAGGCATAACAGATTAAATGAATGTCTTTTCATTCGGATTATTTTATTTCGTTAATTATATCTGAATACGGAACTTATCTCAGGATAATCCTTTGCCACACGTTTTCCTGTTATCACACCGTCTGTCAGGAATGTCACTCCGCCGTTGTTTCTGTTTAGAGATATGGCAGTAGTCCTGGACGTAAGATATAGGGCTTCCCGCATTTCTTCCAAGACCTTGTCAGGACAGAGAAATGGAAGTTCAGCAAACATCTGTATCTTCTCTTTCATCTGCGCTTCTGGTGCTGAGGTCAAAACCAGCACCTCATACCCCTGTTTTTTCAATATCCTGAAATTGACCATAAACGTGGTCCAGAACAGCAGATTATTGTCTTCAGGCAGATCGTATAGCGATATTATAGCCCATTTCCACTTCGTTATATTTGGATTAGGCTTATCATCTGCACCTAACATAGGAAGAGTTGCGCGATTCTCTCTTTCCTCTTCGGAAAGATTCCAGTATTCACCCTGACTGACAATCTCAGTTCCTTTCTTATAATCAGTAAAGTCGATTACAGGAATATAATACCACGAATAAACAGCAAAGCCTGCCATAAGGATAACCGAAGAAGCAAAAGCAATATATTGCCATATCTTGGTCATAGTGGCTTCCAGTAATGGGAAATAAGCAAACCACAGCATTCCCATCAAAACAATGTTCTTTATGAAAGTCTGCCAGTGAGTCAGATGGATTGCTTCGCCGAAACATCCGCAATGCATCTGTGGATTCCAGATTACGAGAGCCAGAGAAAGAATTGTGAATGAGGACTGCATTCCCAGCATAATCCATCGGATTATCCTTGGCCACACACAGAACACAGCTGCAAATCCGACAGCCGTCTCCAATGCACCAAGAACCACTCCAAGAATCTTCGCAACAAGTACAGATTCCGGCAGATGCATAAAACGGAAGTAGGCCTCTACAATCAGACCTGTTCCAACCGGATCCATAACCTTCAGCAAGCCGCTCGCTACATATAGCAGTCCTACTGCTATCGAGCACCATTTCTTAAACATTGTATTCATTCTTTCTCTTTTTACTTCTTAAGACAAACACAGGCAGAACCAGTATGACGGCAATGACAGAGAAGACCATTCCTCCTATGGTTCCTATGGCGAAATCAAACCAGAATACTTCCTGAGGGCCGTCTGTAAGGAACGGAATCAGTCCGAGTACCGTGGAGATTACGGTCAGCATTATAGGATTGATCTTTCTGCCGAGAGCCTTTACATAGCCGCGTATTCCTGTCAGCTCAGGATTATGTTGTATCACATCTTTATATGTAAGCACAATATAGATTCCGGCATTCACGACGATTCCGCAAAGCATCACGAATGCCGCAAATCCACCCTGATCAAACGACAGATCGGACAATCCGAAGGCCAGGAACAGGCCTATGAATGAAATCGGAATCATAAATATCACAGCCAGCGGAAGGCGAAGCGATTCAAAGGTCATTGCAAGCATCACGAAGATCACTGCCACTATCAGGAAAATCAGCCAGGCATACTTGTCCTTGTTCTCATCCCACCATCCTCCTCTTGGATTATAAGCCTTATAGCCGATCGGTAGAATCTCATCGTTCATATGTTCTACTGCATTATCTATGACCCTTTTCGATAGTTCATAACTGCCGATGAAGTCAAAACATACACTTATCTCGTATGACTGCAGGTTCTTGCTGATGCTTACTCCGGATAGTCGCTTCTCAATGCTTCCGATATCCTGAAGAGGTGCGGCCACATCACCCGTGCTCACCGGAGTGTGAAGCACGTGCCAGTAGTCATACTTCTCGATTTCAGACGAGCGTAGCACGACCTCAGTCATTTCCCCCTCCGTATTGATGGCGGTAAGGTAATTGTCATAAAGCTGGGATGCCAATGCGGAATAATACTGGTAAGGATTGATGTTCGCCACTGCCATCCGCTCGAAGTCGTACTCCATATTGAACTCCGTTTTTGGCCTGCCGTCCCATCCTGCGCCCCACACCTCAGCCCCGGACACTCTTCGGTTCTGAGACAGATGCTCCACAAGGTATTCGGCATATCGTTTCAACTCCTGGTAGTTGTATCCCTTGAGGGTGATCTCGTGTGACTTGTAGTTCGTCACTATATTGTTGTTGAATCCGTTATCATCTATGCCGTAGATCGACCAGTTGGCGCCACCGAAGTTTATTGCCATTGAAGTCACCAGAGCCTTAAGCTGTGACGGGAAAGCAGTGTTTTCATACTCCGGTTTGAATTCCACGGTAATCGAAGCATCAGCATAGGAGGATATGTCTGTAGTGAACACCTTTATCTCATCAAATCCGGCCAGATAGTTCTCCATAGACTTCACCACCTCGTTCAACTGATGTACGGTACATCCCTCAAGCATTCCAGCATTGATGTGCAGAGTCTTCTGCTGAGGCTCACGATAGAAATTTGATCTATCCAACGCTCTATAGAATGCTCCGAAAGAAGAACCCGCGATCTTGTCAATCGTCTGCCTGTTGTCAGCATACGGTCGCCAAGAGACAACCTTTTCCACACCCTTCTGCCAGAGATTCTTGTCATTCTTCTTCTCCAACTGTGCGGAAGTCGGAAACACGCAAAGAGGCAGACCGAATGCAATAATGAAGACGACAACATAAACCCATCTGTGTCTCAGTCCCCATCCTATATA
>JAFYLU010000040.1 GCA_017550025.1 Bacteroidales bacterium
GATAATGCTTCAGGACGAAGTCCATGTGTTTATCCTCAAAGTCTGACATAATTAAGATCTAAGATTCCGTTAATCCGACATTAAGACGGAAGTGTTTTGAAATAGTACTATATGATTTGAAAAATTTATGCAAAAAAGAACATGTAAATTTTATGAACACCCTCCTTCAGAACTTTCAAGGCCTTGCTGATCTGGTTCCTTACCGTATTGACGGACAGATTCAGTTCCTCAGCTATCTCCTCATACTTGAGTCCGTCACGCTTACTCATAATGAAGACCTCGCGGCATTTTTCAGGAAGAGAGTCTATCGCAGTCCATAGTCTTGCTTCGGTCTGTGATCGCTCCTGCGCATCGTCATCGTCGATGATTCCGTAGGTGTCGTATGGCTTGAGGGATTCAGTAGGAATGCCTTTCTTACGAAGATGGTCCAGACAACGGTTTCGCACCATCATATATAGATAGGACTTGCGGTTCAGTACGTGTGTACCTTCCTGGAGTTTCTCCCAAAGTGCGGCATAGCTTTCCTGGACGATATCCTCCGAAAGATCTACATCCTGTAGGTAATGCAGAGCATACAGACATAGAGGCCTGTAGTTGTAGCGGAACAGGTCGTCGAAGTTTATGTTATTGTCTGGTTGGGGCATGCTCTCTATCTTATCTACTCGCAAAGATAAAGGAATTTCTTGAATGTCGTTCAGAGGAGTAGGTACGGAATTTACCTTTACACATCTTGAATAGTTTTTTCATAGGTTAAGTTTTAGGTTAGAGGTGTCCTGCGATGGGAATTGCAGGGCATCTTTCTTTAATTATCAGGATAGTTCAGAAACCGGAATTCTGGCATCTTTTAGAGAAACAATGAAAAAATTCGTTATTTAACTAATATTTTAGTTGTATAATTAGAAAATTAGTTTTATGTTTGCATCGGAAAGTTAGGAAGACCGTTCTTTCCGGTGCAAATTGATAATATAAAAGCAATATAATATGGCAGAAACAGTAAAGAACAGGCCTCAGGAACTTACTAAAGCAGAATTGGAGATAATGCAGGTGATCTGGCAGAAGGAGAAGGTGCTGGTACATGATATCCTTACTGAACTACCTGAACCAAAGCCAGCGTACAATACTGTGTCAACAATTGTACGAATTCTCGAAAACAAAGGATTCGTTTCGCACAAGGCATACGGAAGGACATACGAGTACTTCCCTATCGTTGCGAAAGAGGACTACACCAATACATATATGCGTACAGTCCTTGACAATTTCTTCGATGGATCTGTCAGCCGTATGGTGAACTTCTTCTCGTCACAGAAGTCAATCTCACTTGAAGAGACAGATGAGATTCTCAAGATATTGAACGGAGACAAATAGACATTCTAATCCCCTACTATGATGTCAGTAATCAGTTTCATAGTTGAATCATTGATCTGCAGCGGACTCTTCCTTGTACTATATCGTTGGATGTTGGCAAAGAAAGTCAGTTTCAGGCTCTGTCGAATATATCTGTTAGCAACGATGCTTCTTTCCGTGACTATTCCTGTCATGGAGGTTCCTGTTTACCCCCCAGAACAGATTGCCGCATTCAGCGAATGGACTGTGTTCAGCTTTGACGATTTCGGTGCAGTTCCAGCTGACCTGGAAGAAGCAGTCGCAGTCAATCATAATAGCAAGGCTATAAAGCCTGAATCATCAGCCCAAATAACAGGCAAATCAATTGACCTGAAATTGATCCTGACCATCCTGTACACATTAGTCGGAGCCATATCACTTGCTCTGCTCGCATATAACACAGCCAGAATATACAGGCTTCGCAGTAAGTCAAAGCTCACATACGAAGAGGACTATACCCTCGCCGAACACGAGGATATAAAGACTCCGTTCTCATTCATCAGGACCATATTCATGGGATACAACTATGAGCCTCAGGAACGCAGACAGATCCTTACTCATGAAGCAAGTCACGTACGACATAGACATTCATACGAGCGACTTTTCATGTCGGTACTCCGTTCTATCTTCTGGTTCAATCCGTTCTTCTGGATGGCAGAGAAGGATCTGGAGGAGGTGCAGGAGTGGGAAGCTGACAAGGATGTGCTGGATGAAGGATGGAATCTGAAAACTTATAGAACAACCATATTCAAACAACTCTTTGGTTATAATCCGGATATTACCTGTGGGTTGAATCATTCATTGACAAAACAAAGATTCATTATGATGACTCAATCACATCGTGGCAAAGGTGCCTGGCTCAGGCTGGCTGCCACACTCCCCGTAATTGCAGCTGTTTTTCTGGCTTTCGGCTGTGTCAGCAGACCTCCTGTTGAGAATGCTGAGTTAAAGGCAGATGCGAACTTGACAGGTAGTGATGCTATACGCTTGAGTATGCCTTGCAACCCGACAAGCATAAAAGGCGGCAAAGGTAGCCTTGTTTTTGAACTCAATGATGGAGATCCGATTTGGGCTGCAGCTGACGGGCGTCTTGTGTCAGTCGATCTTGGAGACGAGACTATCGTAACCTTTAATGAGGATGACAATACGATGTCAATATCTCAGCCTAAGAATGTCAATATTTCCTCTGGCAATTCAAAGCAAACTGCAAAATTCAAGTTTGGAGATCTGGAGATCGATCTTGATGTAGATGGCAAAGGTATATGCAGATTCGAATGCGGCCCGAATAGCCCTGGACTCACGCTTAAACTCAGACATGAGGATGGAATCGAGACTGTATATAGTAACATTCCATTTATACAGGTCTATCCTGACAAAATTAAGGCTGGCCAGCTTATAGGAAAAGCAGGAAAGTCAGCTAGCTCTAAGGTCGTTCAGTTTAATTTTGAAATACTGGTTAACGGCAAGGCGGTAGATCCGATGCCATTGATCACAAGCTCGCAAAGCCCTTCCAAAGCAATCTTCATTGATATCAGTCAAACAGATGAAAACCAGAACAGATTATCTGCTGCTTATAGCCTGAAGATTGACGGACAGGTACACTTGAAAGACGAGGTCCGTGAAATCATTGTCGAGAAAATTACAAATGACAGCACGATTAAATTAGTTCAGATCAGTGCGGATCCTCAGACACCTATGGGTGTGATAGAGGATATAAAGGCTCAGCTACAGGGTATTCCAGACATAAGGTTGTTTTATGTGCTGAAAGACATAGCAAACACTCCACCATCTGCTGCGGATGAAACGGAAGACGATTATGGCAGAATTACCTATCAATATCCAAGGAATAATATCATTGTCATAAAGACAAATGCGAATGACAGGTATCTTATCGGATCAGAACCGGGATATCTTACAGAAGAAACTGCAGCTAGAGTCAAAGGGTATATCCTGAATAAGGAAAATGATCCAAAGCTTCCGTCCAAGATACAAAAGGAGTTCACTCTTCCTGATGGAACAACATTCAACTATCCTGTTTCACAAGCTGTCATCCTTACTCAGAACGACAGAGGGACAAGCTTCAAGGGATATCAGGAAATCAATCAATTCATAAGAGAGATATACTTTGATATCCGTAACGATCTTGCCCTTGAACTGTTCGGGCGATCTCTTGGTAACCTCTCGGACGCTGAAATGGCAGTACTTGTTGCAGCTGTACCGATGAATGTAGTCGAAGCAACACCAAAGAATGCCCCCAAGGTTTCGGAATAATTCCTAACATCATTTCATTATGCCAGCACATCCGATTGTGCTGGCTTTTAATATTTTACGAGAAGATAAAACCACATCGGGCATTCGTTAACTAAATTATTTAGTTACTAAACTATCTAAAATAGTTGCACAAAAAGAAAATTTAGTTACCTTTGTGTCGTAAAGATATTTCGACATGAAGAAACTGACTAAAAAAGAGGAAGAGATCATGAATCTCTTTTGGGACAAGGGAGCGATGTTCGTGCGTGAACTTCTGGAGCATTATGATGAGCCGAAGCCGCATTTCAACACTCTTTCCACTATGGTCCGCAACCTTGAGGCAAACGGATATGTGAGTCACAAGGCATACGGCAATTCGTATCAGTACTACCCTGTCGTTTCGCGCGAGGACTACGCAGGAAGGACATTCAAGGGTGTCATCAGCAGTTACTTCAACAATTCA